>CAJXPN010000227.1 GCA_913058025.1 uncultured Myxococcales bacterium
TCGTCGGCAGCGTCAGATGTGTATAAGAGACAGATCTCCCCCTCGAGCTGTCCGGCTCCCCAGCCCGTGTAGCCGATGAACGGCTTGAAGGGGCTCGAGCGTTGCCCGTACGCGAACGCCTCGATCGACTCCGACGCGGCCACGAGGTACCACATGTCGTCGAACCTGACCTGGCCGTCCTCCTTGGCGTCCGGGGCGCGCTCGGGCGTCGGGTCGCCGGGCTCCTCGTTGTAGATGAGCCAGAGCTGCTCGACCCGCACCGGCCCGCCGAAGTGCACGCTCACGTCGAAGCAGCGCGCGTCGATCGAGCCGCCGAGCTGGTCGTCGGCGCTCTCGAGCAGCGACCCGAAGTCGATCCCCAGGGGCTTGTTCACGATGAACCCCATCGCGCCGTCCTCGTCGTGATGAATCATCGCGATGACGGCCCTCTCGAACGGCCCGCCATCGAGGCGCGGCGACGCGATCAGGAATCCAGGGGCGAGCGAGGTGTCCAGGCCGGGGCTTTTCTTCATGACGGCGTCGCGTGCGTGGGGATGTGCGGGCTTCGGGGGCATCGTAACACATCGCACCGAGCGTCCAACCCGAGTCCTGGGTCGGCGTCGGCCTGGCGAGGTCTCGGGCGGTTCGAGGGCGTCCGGCGTCTCCTCAGACCTTCACGCCACCGTCGACGTCCACGCACCGGCCCGTGAAGTAGTCGCACTCGATGATGAACCTCACGGCCTGCCAGATCTCGAACGGCTCGCCCATGCGGCCCAGCGGGACGCTCTTCTCGATCTTCTCGCGCGCGCGCGGCGGCATCCCGTCCAGGATCGGCGTGCGCGTGAAGCCCGGCGCCACCGCGCCCGTGCGGATGCCGTACCTGGCGAGCTCCTCGGCCCAGAGCTTCGTGTCGGCGACGAGCCCCGCCTTGGCCGCCGAGTAGTTCGACTGGCCGGGGTTGCCGTGGCGCGACACCGAGCTGATCGAGACGATCACGCCCGGCGTGTCCGCCTCGATCATCTTCGCCGCGACCTCGCGGGTGCACAGGAACGGCCCCGTCAGGTCCACGTCGATGACCTTCTGCCACTCGCCCAGCGTCATCTTGCGCAGCGCCCCCGTCTCGCGGTCCTTCTTGACCAGCAGCGCGTCCCTGAAGATGCCCGCGTTGTTCACCAGCCCATTGACCTCGCCGAACGCCGCGACCGTCGCCTCGACCATCGCGATGACCTGCGCCTCGTTCGACACGTCCGCCACGAACGTCTCCACGTTCCCCTCGGTCACCTCCTCGAGCTCCGCCAGCTTCTCCGCGTCCACGTCCGCGGCCATGACCGACGCGCCCGCCTTCGCGAGCTCCTGCGTGAAGCAACGGCCGAGGCCGCTCGCGCCGCCCGTCACGATGATCTTCATGTCCTCGAGGTTCATCTTCTCTCCTGCCTGGTTCGCGTCGGTTCGTGTCGGTTCATGTCGTGCGGTTTTGATGCGACCGCAAACGGACGTTGGGTTCGTATTTGGTTGTTTTGCAACCGTTTTTTGAGGCTGGGTTTTTGGGCTGTGTTGCGGTGCGGTGTGTTGTGTTTTTGCGGTGCGGTGTATTTTTGTTGCGCCGCACATTGGCGCGCGCCTCCCCGCTTCCGTCCGCGCTCACTCCCCTCCGAGCTTCCCCAGCGCCGCCATCTTGAGCAGCTCCTTGATCTCCTCGAGCTCCTGGCGCATCTGCGCGACCTCACCCGACGCCGCGGGCGCTGGCGCCTCCTCGGGCGT
This sequence comes from uncultured Myxococcales bacterium, assembly GCA_913058025.1. Lineage (GTDB taxonomy): Bacteria > Myxococcota_A > Bradymonadia > Bradymonadales > Bradymonadaceae > CAJXPN01. Next base: position 1,741 of record CAJXPN010000227.1, read on the forward strand.
CGGCGCAGGCGCAGGCGCGGGCGCGGGCGCGGGCGCCGGTGCCTGCGTGGGCGCGGGCTCAGGCTCTCGGGGCGCTGGCGCCTGCTGGGGCGCGAAGCCTCCTTGCTGCCCCGGGAAGCCGCCCTGGTTCATCGGGTTCATCTGCCCCCCGTACGCCCCTGGCCACCCTCCGCCGTACATCTGCCCCATCCACTGCGCGAACGGGTTCGGCGCGCCGAACATCCCCGGCCCCGGTAGGCCCGCGCCTTGCGCTTGCCCCGGCCCGAACTGCCCCGCGCCCAGCTTCACGCGCTGGTAGAACTCGAGCGAATACGACATGTACTGCCCGAAGAACTCCGCCAACGCGTCGTCCTCCATCCGGATGAGCTGCATCAGCATCCGCGCGGGGAGCAGCTTCGACGCACCCCTCGACTCCATGATGATCTGCGTCAGGATCGCCTGCGTGAGGTCCTCGTCCGTCTTCGCGTCGATGATCTTCACGTCCACGCCCGCGTGGATCTTCTTCGCGAGGTCGGCCAGCGTCACGTACCTGGAGTCGGACGTGTCGTAGAGCCGACGGTTGCTGTATTTCTTGATCGTGACCGTCTCGGACATCTCTTCCGTCCTTCGCCTCTCGGCGGCTCCCGCGTCTCCATGTCGCCTCCTCGGGCGCCCGTCACGCTGCTGACGCCCGCGACGATGGACTCCTCTAATCCTCTAGGTCTCGCCCCCTCGTTTCGCAAGCGCGGAGTGGGCACGCGCGGGCCACCCGATGCGCGCCAGGCGCGCGCGGTCTTTCGTGACGCCTCAACCTCACGCTGCCCCCGGGCCGCGCCTTTTGCCAGGCTTCCGGCGGGCGAGTGACGCTCGCCCAGACCACACTCCACCGGCTTCTAGGCGAACATGACGGTCGATTACGATGAGCAGAAGGTCTACTGGGAGGGCGAGACGCGCCGGCGCCATCCGAGCCACCGCGCCGTCGAGGCGTTCGCCACCTCCAAGACCTCCATCGTGCGCCCACCTCAACCCCAACGGTGAGCCGATGACCATGCTCGAGGTCGGCGCCGGGAACGGCTACTTCTCGGAGTACCTGCGGCGTGACTTCGACCTCACCTCGCTCGACTTCTCCAGCCAGATGCTCTCGATGAACCCGCTCCCCGAAGACCAGAAGGTCGTCGGGGACGCCGAGGACCTCCCCTACCCCGACGACGCCTTCGACGTCGTCTTCTATGGGAACCTCCTCCATCACCTCGAGGACCCTGGCATCGCGGTGCGAGATGAGGCGAGTCGCCGCCTGACACGTCGTCCTCATCGAGCCCAACTCCATCAACCCGCTCATGTTCGCGTTCGGCCTGCTCAACACGTTCGGCTTCTACCACGTCGTCATCTTCGACGTCTGAGCGCGCCCGTAGGCAGGCCCTGCGTTGCCCTTCACCGACCCCGCGCCGCCGTGTACGATCCTCGCGACCCGCTCGGATGATCCCCGCTGGAGGTGGCGCGTGTCCATGGGACGTGACGAGGAGCCCGAGGGCGCGCTCGATGACCTGTTCGGTGAGCTCCGGAGCCTGCTCCAGGGCGACCTCATCCAGCTCCACTTCGAGGACGTCTGGCCGATCGTCTCGGCCGCCAGCGCGATCGGCCACGCGCGCTGTCTCGACGCGTTCGTCCCTTACCTGATCGCCCACGCCCGCATGTTCGACGGCGCGCTCTTCTGCTGGAGCGAGGCCTCCATCGTCGACGCCAACGCTCAGCTCCGCGCGAGGGTCGAGCTCATCCCGTTCTTGCGTGCTCAGATCGAGGTGAACGGCGACGACCTCGCCGACGCCGCGCTCGAGACGCTCGCGGCCGAACCCGCCGCCGCGCACCTGCGCGACCTCCTCCTCATCGACTGCGCGGTCACGGGCCGCGGCGCCCAGGCCCTCGCACGGTCCGCGCACCTCTCTGGCCTCGAGGCGCTCAACCTCGGAGGCTGCGACCTGGACGCCGACGCGCTCGCGGCGCTGCTGGGCTCGGCGTCCCTGACCGCGCTCCGGCACCTTGACCTGCGCTCGAACGACCTCGCCAGCAGCCAGTGGCGCGTGTGGCATGGGCCCAGGCCCGCGCTCGAGTCACTCGTCCTGCGCACCAACAGGCTCGATGGCGCGCACGCCGAGGTCCTGGCGCGCTCCCCCGGGCTCGCTGGTCTGAAGATGCTCGACCTCTCCTACAACGCGATCGGCGATGTCGGTGCCTGTGCGCTCGCCCGGTCCGAGCACATCGCGAGCCTCCGGGCGCTCCACCTCGACGGCAACGGCATAACCTCTCGCGGTTGGTCCGCTCTGTCCGAGTCGCCCCGCCTCGACGGCGCGCTCCGCGCCATGTGCCTGAAGCTGAGCCGCTGATTCCCACGAACCCCACGCAGCGCCACGAGTCCTACCTCGACGCCCTCGCACACGTCCCCAGGCCGTGCGCCCTCGTCGACCTGGATCGCTCGACCCTCCACAAACCGTGGGAGCGAGGTCGCCCCTCGGTGCGCCCGCGCCCGCGACGCTGGCGACCCTCCCATGGTATGATGTGTTGGTGCCTGTTGGTGCCCTCGGCACTGACGATGGGTACGCCGTGAGGTCGCTTCGAACACCCCACAGCCCGACACCAAACAGATGCAGTTCACGACCGCGAGGCCTTGGATGATGAGAATGATGTCGGATCGGAGCGCGGCGCTGGCTGCTGCATGTGCCGCCGCCGCCGTGTGTCTGTCGAGCGGCTGCGGCCTCTTCGGCGCGATCGAGCCGCCGCAGTCTCAGGTCGACGGCGGGCAGGTCGACGGCGGCGTGGACTCGGACGCGCAGGTCGCGGACGCGCAGGTCGCGGACCCGGACGCGTCGGCCGCGGACGCCGCGGCAGACGCCGGCCCGATCGAGTGCGACGTCCCCGCCGAGCTCGTCGCGCGCTCCGACGAGCGCGCGCGCGGTGGCGAGACCTACCACGCGACGCCCGAGCTCGCGCGGTGCGCCGTGACGCGTTGGAGCAAGACCTACGGCCCGGACACGCTGAGCGTGGACGGGCGTACGGGCGCGGTCATCTGGTACGTCGCGGACGAGATACCCACCGAGAGCTTCCACGTGGGGATCGAGGGTCAGGACGCGTGCGGTGGGGTGGTCCGAGACACCTGGGTCGTCACGCTCGGCGACCGCGCGATCCTGCGCGTGGGCTTCGACCAGACGTACAAGACCTTACGCAGCGCGTTCGCCGCGGCGTCGTTCGGCGACACGATCATCGTGGACAATGGCACCTACCAGGGCGAAGAGAACAACCTGAGCGCCAACGGCACACCCGCGGGGCAGCCCCCCTCCGGCACCGAGGACGCGTTCACGACCGTGATCGCCCAGGACCCCGGCGAGGTCACCCTCCAGAGCTCGCTCTTCTGGGTCGGCAAGTGGGGGGGGCTGAGCCACGTCGCCGTCAAGGGGATCCTCTTCGACGGGAGCGTGGGCTTGAACACCTCGTTCGACGACGCCCCTCGCCCCCACCACTTCAAGTTCGTCGACCTCGGCACGCGCTCCGGGTTCTGGATCTCGAACTCCGACGACGTGCTCGTCGAGGGCTGCTACGCGTTCGGTGACGGGCGCTACAAGCTGAGCGCCTTCAGGTCCGAGCGCGTGATCTTCCGTCGGTGCGTCATGAGGTTGGACCACGCGCCGCTCGAGGGCCAGGAGGCGCCCTTTGGAGGCGCCTCCGCCTACTCCTCGGACGATGTGGTCTTCCAGAACGTCCTCGACATCGACTCCGACCAGGCCGACGCCTACCCCCTCGGTGAGATCACCGGCGCGTTCTCCGTGCCCACGACCTCCGGGGCCAGCCGACGGATCGTCTACGAGCGCGGCGTCGTGCTCAACAACGCCACCAAGTTCGGCAGCTACGACGACAACAACGGCCTCGCTGAGGTCGAATACCGCAACATCGTCGCCTGGGACTTCGACGTCGTCGCCGGGCTCCCCGACCTCACCCATGGCTTCGGTCAGGGCACCTTCGACCATATGACGTTCGGCCAGATCCGCACGGAGGGAGACGTCGCCGGGATCGTTCAGGGCATCTTCAACGGTTGGGGCGGCAACCGCGACGAGTTCAAGAACAGCTTCTTCAGCCACATCCAGCTGCCGCTCTTCTACCAGGTCGAGGCGCTCTCCTATAATGCGTTCCACGACGTCGCCGAGTACGCGTTCGATGGCGCCGAGCACCGCCCCGACACGTTCGTGCAGGTCGAATCGAGGGAGCAGGTGCTCACGCACCTGCCGCGCGTGAACGCCGGCTCCCCGCTCGACGGGGCCGCGGACGACGGTGGCGCCATCGGCGCCACCGTCATGACCTTCGTGGGCCGCTCAGGCACGTTCCACGGCGAGGACGGCTGGAATGAGGAGACCGACATCCCGATGTGGCCCTTCCCCCACGAGGACGTCATCGCAAGGCACATGCGCGCGTACACCTTCGACGGCGTACTCCAGGACGGCCGCGGCGTCTCGGTCACCGGCGACCGGGGCTTCGCCGCGTCGGGTGCGGCCGCCCTCGACGGCGGGGCCCAGACGCTGACGACCTACATCTGGGAGTACCTCGGCGCGCCGTGCCCCGCCGAGATCTGCCGAGGCCGGAGGGAGCGGTGATCCGAACCGCGCCGCCGCGAGCCCTGGACCCCGAGCTCTGCACGACATGACCCCAACGGCACGCTACGAGTCCTACCGCGACGCCCTCGCCGACGTCCCCAAACCGTGCGCCCTCGTCGACCTCGATCGCATGGCCCACAACGCCCGGCTCGTGCGCGACTACTCGGGCGGCGCGCGCGTGCGCCTGGGCAGCAAGTCGCTGCGGTGCGCCGGCGTGATGCGCCGGCTGCTCGACTCCCACGACGCGTTCGAGGGCCTGCTGTGCTTCACGGCCGCCGAGGCGACGTGGCTGTCTCGGGGCGGCTTCGACGACCTCCTCGTCGCGTACCCGACCTGGGACCGCGGCCAGATCGAGGCCGTGGCCGCCGCCGTGAACGAAGGCGCGCGGATCACGCTAATGGCCGACGCCCCCGAGCACCTCGAGCGCTACGCCGAGGTCGCGCGGCGCCTGGGCGCGGCGCTCCCGGTGTGCCTCGATCTGGACATGGGGACGCGCCACCTGGGGCTCCACTTCGGCGCGCAGCGGACGACGCTGCGCGAGCCCGGCGACGTGCTCGCGCTCTGCGCCCGCGTCGCCGACGACCCGAACCTCACGCTCGACGCCGTCTCTTATACACATCTGACGCTGCCGACGATCTACTCTGTGTAGATCTCGGTGG
>CAJXPN010000228.1 GCA_913058025.1 uncultured Myxococcales bacterium
TCGGAGATGTGTATAAGAGACAGGCATCCCCACGCCGAGGTCCACGGCGAAGGGCCACGCGTCGGGGTCGTCGACCCCGAGGACCGCGCACATCATCAACCCGACGGTCCCGGCCACTCGGTAGCAGTAGCGCAGGAGCTCGACGTCGTCGGCGAAGCGCACGGGCTCGAGGTCCGAGCGCACTCCAGCGATGAGCTCGCGGGCGCAATCCAGCTCGAGCCCGCGACGGTCTGCGACCTCGAGGAAGACGCTCATCAGCGGGTCGGCCTCGACCTCACCGTCGACCTGGGCCTCGAGCGACGCGAGGCCCTCGAAGGCCTGCTCGAGGTCTGGGGCTTCGTCGGCGGTGTCGTCGACGAGGCGACAGAACGCGTAGACGACGGCGGCGTCATCGTGGTGCTCGGGCGAGAGGAACCGCGCGGCCCACCGAAACGAGCGCGCCTTATCGCTCATGATCGAGCGACTCTGTTCGATGATCGCGTTCTTCATGACGAGGCACGCTCCTTGGTCAGGTCACCCACGGCGGGCAGCGGGATGCGCGCAGAGGGTGGCGGCGCGTCGACGATGTTGTCGAGCACCTTGGCCGTGCACAGGACGCCCGGCATCCCGGCGCCGGGGTGGGTGCCGGCGCCCACGAAGTAGAGGCCGTCGACGTCCTCGGAGCGGTTGTGGAACCGGAAGTACGCCGACTGAGAGAGCCGGGGCTCGGGGCCGAAGCCCGCGCCGTCGGCCGAGCGGAGCTCGTGCTCGAAGTAGTCGGGCGTCAGGCAGAACTTCGTGTCCAGGTTCTCGAGCAGCCCGGGCACGTAGTGCCGGTCGAGGAAGGTCAGGATCTTGTCGAAGTACGCGTCCTGCTCGGACTCCCAGTCCACGCCCGACTTGTTGTTCGGGACGGGCGAGAGGACGTAGAAGCCCTCGTGACCGGGGGGCGCGAGGCTCGGGTCCGAGCGCGTGGGCGCGTGCATGTAGAGGGAGAAGTCGTCGGCGAGCTCGTAGTTCACGAAGATGTCCTCGAGCAGCTCCTTGTAGCGAGGCCCGAGGATGATCGTGTGGTGCGCGAGCTCGGGGTAGGTCTTCTTGGTGCCGAAGTAGCCCACGAACAGGCCCATCGACGACTTCACGCGGTCGAGCGCGAGGTCGGTGTGCTTGCGGCGGTGCCTCGGGGCGACCATGTGACGGTACGTGGTCACCGGGTCCGCGTTCGAGACGACCATCTGACAGGGGATACGCTCACCTGCCTCGGTGCGCACGGCCACGGCCTTGCCGCTGCCGTCGACCTCGATCTCGTCGACGGGGCTGTTCAGCCGGACCTCGACGTCGAGCTCACCGAGCAAGCGGACGAGCGCCTTGACGACCGAGGTCGTCCCGCCCTTGGGGAAGTGGACGCCCCACTTGCGCTCGAGCCAGTGGATCATGGCGTAGATGGAGGTCGTCTGGAACGGGTTCCCGCCCACGAGCAGCGGCTGGAACGTGAAGACCTGGCGCAGGCGCGGGTCCTCGATGTACTTGGCGACCAGGCCGTAGACCGTGCGCCAGGACTCCAGCTTCATCATCTCGGGGACGATGCTCAGCATGTCCGAGAGCTTGTCGAAGGGCTCGTCGGCGAGCTTGACGTAGCCGACGTCGAAGATGCGACGCGAGTGGTCGGCGAACTTGTAGTAGCCGTCGACGTCCTTGGGGTTGAACGCGCGGATCTGCTCGATGAGCCGGTCCTCGTCGCCCACGTAGTCGAAGCGCGAGCCGTCGTCGAACTCGATGCGGTAGAACGGGTCGACCTCCATGAGCTCGTAGTAGTCGCGCCAGTCGCGGCCCACGAGCTCGAAGAGCTCGTGGAACAGATAGGGGGCCGTGATGACCGTGGGGCCGGCGTCGAACGAGTACCCGTCCTGCAGGTAGACCGAGGCGCGGCCGCCTGGCTGGTCACGGGCCTCGAGTACGAGCACGGGGTAGCCCTTGGCGCGCATCCTGATGGCGGCCGCGAGGCCTCCGAAACCCGAACCGATGACGACCACAGGATCGTTTTGACCCATCACTAACCTCCAATGTTCCAAGCAAACCGAGCGCGCTGGGGTACCGCGACCGGGTCGCGGATCCAGCTCGTGAGCACACACTCACAGATGCACCTACCAAACGGTAGGGAGCGTGTGAAGATAGAAAAGAAGCGCCTACGGCGCATCTCTCGTCAGTTATGGATGCACGAGGTCCCCGCGGGGTTACTCACTGATTGCACGACACGGCGGCGCGGCGCGGTCGGAGCCCCCGATGAGGCGCGCCGCCGCGTCACACTGGGCGTCTCCCACACGCCGCGCTAGACGTCGACGTCCGCCACGTCCACTCGCCGCATGAACCACGCCCTCCCGATGCTCTCGATGTCGTCGATTCCGAGCCCTGTGGTCCCGTAGCTCCCAGACGTCTCCGCGTAGACCAGGCACCAGCCGTCGTCGCTGACCTCGAGGAGCGTGCCGACCTGATGGCCGTTCCAACCACCCAGGACCTTGACAGGCTCGCCGAGCAGCTCGCGCAGGGCCTCGACGGTGAGGTCGTCTCCGGAGAGGGCCTCCTTCGTGGTGTATTGGGAGGGACCGAACGTGGTCAGCACGTACTCGGAGCGCTCCAGATGCTCGGCGACGTAGGACTTCATCCTCTCTTCGTCCGCGCCACGCGTGTGCATGCCCTCCATCGGGTCGTCCGAGATCTCTTCGACGCGGTCGCCAGGCCGGCGCGTGGGCCTGTCGCCCCAGGGCGCCGCGTCGTACGTGCCATAGCCGGCCGTGTCCCAGCTCATCCCTGCCTCGAGGTGGGCGATCCACGCGGGGTGCGTTGGCGTGATGCGGAGCGTCGCGGTGGCTCTGACGTCCGAGTCCCAGAACACCTCGTACCCCTCGTCGCCGTAGAGCGGCGGTGGGTGGTTCTCCTCGGCGATGATCTCGGACGAGGTCACGAAGCCCGCTGCGTTCGCCGAGATGAAGGACTCCTCGAGGTAGTCGTCGAGGTCCATCTCCCTCCCGAGCGGCGCGCCGCTCACGGGGGGCTCGTTTTGGAGCGAATACTCGATGAACGGGCCGAACAGGGCGCGCAGCGCGAACGTCAGGTCGTCGGGCACGGGGCCTGCGTCGGGGTGGACGACTGTGACATCGAGATCCGCGTAGCCGCTCGTGACCGAGGCGATGGTGATGGCGTAGAGTTCGCTCATGAAGAGACCTCTGGGGTTCGTGGTTCGGGCCCTGAAAACTACCACGCGGCCGACCCGAGCTCGACCGGAGAGACGATCGCATGAGCTTCAACGAACGGTTCGGAGACATCCGACACAGGCTGCTCGACCGCCCTACCCCGATGACGTTCGCGCGGGTGTGCAGGTCGCTGCTGGAGATGTGGAAGGAGGCACCGGCGCGGGTGAACGTCGACGTCGTGCCCTACGTGGCCGAGTCGATGGCCACGTGGCCGGACGAGGTCCTGCGCTACCCTGGCTTCATGGACCCCTACTGGTTGGAGCCGACGGAGCACGCGCTGGGGCCGCTCGCGTTGATGCGCGAGCTCGACCTGAGCTACCGCTACCTCGGGGCCGGACTGGTCGACGCGTTGGGGAGACAACCCCAGATGGACGGGCTGCGGCTGCTCGACCTGCGGTCGAACGCGCTCGACGAGGGCGCGCTGCTCGAGCTCGCAGACATGGCCCACCTCACTGGGCTGCGGACGCTGCGCCTGGGAGGCAACGCGGTCGACGGATCAGGAGAGGTCGCGGGCGCGATCAGGTCCAGCTTCGGCGAGGCCGCATCGTTCGGCGAGCGCGACCAGGTGCGATGAACGCAGCCCACGGCCGACGGGGCTCGACAGCAGACGAGCCGTCCTGCTAATTTCGAACCTTACCAAGATCTAAATCATACGCCTCCACCACGGCGTTCTGGCGCGCTTCGTGACGAAGCGCGCTCGACCCCTACTGGACACGCGGCCTCACGAATGAACCTCCAGAATCTCCCGTTCGACCTGATCGTCGAGCGACTCAATGACGGGGTGTTGATCGTGGGGCTGGACGGCCAGATCGTCTACGCGAACCCTTTGATGCTCGAGATCCTGGGCCACGAGTGGGAGGACGTCGGCGGCCACACGCTCTTCGACTTCATGTCGCCGGAGTGGGCCGAGCGGGCGCGCGAGAACCTGAAGCGGCGCGCGAAGGGGATCGAAGAGCGCTTCGATCACCAGTTCCTTCACTCGAGCGGGGCGCCCATCTGGGCGATGGTCTCGACGCGCCTGCTCGAGTTCGAGGACGGCGAGCAGATCTCACTCGTCGCGATCCGGGACATCACCGCCCGGCGCAAGGCCGAGCACGAGCTGCGCGCGCTCAAGGAAGAGCTCGAGGAGCGGGTGCTCGAGCGCACGCTCGAGCTCGAGCACGAGGTCCAGGTGAGGAGGGAGGCCGAGCGTCTCGCGCTCGAGGAGAGCGCGACGAAGACGCGCCTGCTCGCGAACATGTCGCATGAGCTCAGGACCCCGCTCCACACCATCATCGGGTACACCGAGCTGATGCTCGAGGAGGAGCACATGGACCCGGACGAGCGCACCCGCGATCTGGAGTACGTGCTCTCGTCGGGTCGCCACCTCCTCGACATCATCGAGGACATCCTGGACATCTCGAAGGTCGAGGCGGGCGAGGAGACGACGCGGCCCACGGAGTTCCGCCTCACGCATCTCCTGGACGAAGTCGGCGCGATGCTCTCTCACGCGCTGCGCGAGAACGGCAATGCGTTCCTCATCGACAACCGACTCGAGGACGACGTCGTCCACCTCGATCGCCTGCGCCTCAAGCAGATCATGCTCAACCTCGTCTCGAACGCGACGCGGTACACGAGGGGCGGCGCCGTGACGGTCAGGCTGGTCGAGTTCGCTGGCGGGCACCTTCGGATCGCGGTCGAGGACGAGGGGCGTGGGATCGCGAGCGAGGACATAGGCAGCCTGTTCGAGCCCTTCGTACGCGTGGGCGCGGACGCACACGAGAGCAAGACGGGGACCGGCCTCGGGCTCGCGATCACGAAGCGGTATTGCGAGATGATGGGGGGCAAGATTCGAGCGGTAAGTGAGTTGGGGCGAGGTTCGACCTTCACGGTCGAGTTGCCCAGAGTGTTGAACGATGCACAAGCAGTGGAGAAGACGACATGACGCGAGAGACGACGACGAGCAGCGACGGCACGACGATCAGCTACAGGGTGATCGGTGAGGGTGAGCAGACCGTCGTGCTGGTGCACGGCTGGATGGTCAGCGGCGCGGTCTACGACACCATCCTGCCGGCGCTCGCGGGTCTCGGCGCGCGCCTGGTCGTGCCCGACCTCAGAGGCACCGGCGCCTCGGAGCCCGGCGCCTCGGGCTACGCCATCGACCGGTACGTCGAGGACGTCGTCGCCGTCATGGACGCGGCGGGTGGAGGCGCGGTGGACATGGTCGGTCACAGCATGGGCGGCCAGATCGCGCAGATCGTCGCCGCGCGCCATCCGGGCCGAGTCTCTCGCCTCGCGCTCGTGTGCCCCGTGCCGGCGTCGGGCATCCCTCTCCCTGATGAGGCGCGCGGCCTCTTCTCCACGAGCGGAGGAGACCGCGACAAGCAGGCCATGATCCTCGGGATGGCGTGCCTGAAGCTCGAGGACTCTGCCAGGGACGCGCTGCTCGACGACGCCGGCGGCATCCCCGCGGCGTGCATCGAGGAGTCCTTCGGGGCATGGGCCGCGGGCGGCTTCGAGGGCGAGCTCGGCGCGATCACGGCCCAGACGCTCGTGGTAGGGACCGACGACCCGTTCCTGCCGCCCGACTTCCTCAACGCCGCCGTCGTCGGCCCGATCGCCGGCGCGACGTTCCTGCACATCCCCGGCCCCGGCCACTACCCTTTGATCGAGCAGACCCAGGACTGCGCCGACGCGCTCACGGCGTTCCTGAGCGCCTGAGCCTTGCCTGGCGCGTCGTCCTTCGCGCGAGCAGCGCGCGGGCCGGCCTTCCCCATTAGAAAATCCAGGGCGCGCACGCTACTCATTGGATCGCGGAGCATTCACGAGCGGAGGCAGAGAGATGAAGAGAGCGTACGAGGTCGCGGTCCTGGCGACGTGTCTGGTGTGGGCGGGGTGTGGGACGCCGGAAGACAGAGCGCCTGACGGGGGCAGCGTGGGGGCGCCGCTGACGGCCGAGGAGTTCGCCGCGGAGCTCGACGAGGAGCTCGCCGAGAGCTACTGCCGCGTGGTGTTCGAGTGCCCGGGTCAGGCCGACGATCCGAACGAGGTGGTGCTGCTGAGGCGCTACGAGAGCGAGCGTGATTGCGTCGAGGGGGTGCTCTCGGACTTCGGCCTGGACCCGACGGGCGAGCTGCTCGCGTCGGTGGACGCCGAGCGCGTGGGCTACGACGACGCCCAGGGCGGCGCGTGCCTCGCCGCGTACGACGCGCTGCTCGGCTCGCTGCGTTGTGGGCTCGCCGCGCCCTCCGTAAACGAGCTCGAGGAGTGCCGAGGCGTGTTCACCGGCAAGGTCGAGGTGGGAGGTTCGTGCGGCGCCGACGTCGACTGCGTCGAGGGGGCGCTGTGCGCGGGCTCGGTCACGACGTGCTACGGGGCGTGTGCCGTCGACGACGGCGGCCGCGGTGAGCCGGGCCGCGAACCCTGCGGCGAGGTCGTGTGCGAGGTCGGTGAGTTCTGCCAGGTCCAGTCCGATGGAGGGCAGCAGTGCGAGCCGAAGAAGGGCCTGGGCGAGGCGTGCCGTTACACCGACGACTGCACGCTCGATCGGCTGGACGCGGGGTGCCTGCCGGACGGCCCAGCGAGCGCGCTGGGAACATGCGCGGCGTACGGCTCGCTGGGCGCCGGGCAGGACTGCAACGGCGAGGATCTCTGGTGCGAGGAGGGGCTCAGGTGCTCACCGGACACGAACGAGTGCGCGATCGGCGCCGAGCTCTCGCTCGGCGAACGAGGCGGGGGGGGCGACTGTCTCTTATACACATCTCCGAGCCCACGAGACAGGCAGAAAACTCGTATGC
>CAJXPN010000229.1 GCA_913058025.1 uncultured Myxococcales bacterium
ACGAGATTTCTGCCTGTCTCGTGGGCTCGGAGATGTGTATAAGAGACAGCCGCGGAGGTGATCGGTCACTCGGCCGCCCTCGAAGACCAGATCGCCGCCCGACTCCACGAACGCGAGCACCGCCGCCCCGAGGGCCTGCTGCGCGTCCTCGAGCTCGTCGTGGAGGCTGTCCAACTCGTCGCGGGTTCGGTCGAGGTTCGCGAGCGACCTCGACGCCGTGTTCATCGTCGAGCTCAACTTCGACCAGACTCGCTTCGCGCTGAACAGCGCGCGCTCGACCCTCTCTCTCTCAGATCCTTTGATCGTCATACCTTGAATCCTCCATACATGTAGACCGGTTACAGACATGCTCAAACATAGCACCCACACTGTAAAAGAAACCCCGCGGATGTGCACCCTCGACGCCTCATTCTCTTGCACATACAGTTGCCTACACGCACTGTCGGTGTCATGCGATCCGCGCCTACCATGTCACGCTGGGCGTTCGTCTTCCTGTGCACCTCGTGCGCAACGGTTACGAACACACCAGACTCGCCGCCTGACGCTACCGAAACGTTGCGTTGTCCAGGCGGACACCGGCCGCTCGCGAGGTGCCTCGACGAGGGCGACGTCGGCGCGTTCGTCTGCCTGGACGACTCCGACGTCGGCGAGCCGTCGCTCCAGATCACCTGGCGGACCGAGCCGAACTCCCCGCGCCTGAGCGCGTCCTGGGTCGGCCAGAAGCTCTCCGAGGTCGACTGGGCCAGGGACGCAGGCCCAGAACACGTCAACTCCATCATCAAGTGGCCTCATCTCGATCGGACATGGACGCTCACGCTCCACACCCGGCTGGCCACCACGCACACGCCAGCGCGTCACGCAGGCGCGCTGCGGGGCGAACCCACCACGGACGGGATCCGTTGCGCGCGCGTTGGCCCGCACGATCCGCTCCCCCTGCGCGCGACGCCCGCTCGCCGCGTCGCCTGGGCTCCGGGTTGGTGAGCGCTCACGTTCTGCTCGCGTCGGGTGAACGCGATCATCTACGATCATCCGTTCACATGCCTACACTGCCGTGTCGTTAGACTCCGCAACACCACCACGCCTCCACTCGTCTGCCACGAGAGGATGAATACATGACGACCAACACCGCGGGTCTCCCCGCCACACGCACGCTCGAACTCGACGCGCTCACGCTCGATCCGTCGACTCGAGCGCGCGCGTCGCTCGACGAGGACGCCGTCGCGCGCCTCGCGCGCTCGATGCGGTGGAACGACGAGATCGGCCTCGTCGTCGACGCGCGCGGGTCGTCGTTCGCCCCCCTAGATGCCGTGACCGACGGCGAGAGCGTCTGGGTCGCCGACGGCTTCCATCGCGTCCACGCCGCGCTCGCTGCAGGGATCGAGCGCTTCCAGGTCTCACTCCAGGAGGGCAGCCAACGCGACGCCGTCACGTTCAGCCTGAGCGCGAACCGAGACGAGAAGCGCCGGCGCACCAACCTCGACAAGCGCCACAACATCGAGCGCGCGCTGCGCGACAACGACTGGTGCGCCTGGTCCGACGCGCGCATCGCGCGCCTGTGCGCCGTCTCCACCCCCACCGTCGGCAAGATCCGCAAGCAGCTCGAGGCCGACGGCGTCATCCTCCCCCAGGACGTCCGCCGAGGCGCCGACGGCAGGCTCTACCCGCGCGCGTCCTCACAACGCTCGCTCGCCGGCTCCGCCTCCGCCCGGGTGCGCAAGCGCCGCTCCTCCAACCGCACTCGCAAACGCCACGCCCGAGACCCGCTCCACCGCGCCGAACGCTTCGACTCCCTCGGCGCGCTCCTCGCCGCTCAACCCGAGGGCTCGCCCTCACTCGACGCGCTCATCGTCGAGCTGCTCGACGGGTCCGCCTGGGACGACATCGTGTCCTCACTCGACTCCACGCTCTCCCCACGAGGGGTCCTCGTCGCCCCGAACTCTCCGACACTCCCGGCCATTATGGCCATTATGGCCAACACCCTCCCTTATAGGGGGTGCTTCTTCGCCAAGTCCTCCTCGACCACGTTTCATGTGTGGTCTCTCCACACGATCGACCTCATCACCTCGGGCAAACGGCTCGGTGATCTCCTCCGCGCGTCCTGCCCCAAACTACAGCGCCTCGCCGTCCTCACCTGAGCGCGGCCTCACCACGAGAGGCATCGCTCGCCTCACCCAGAAGGGATCACATGTGATCTCGCCTGATCACGTCCGATCCACCCGACAACGATCAAAAGCCGCCTTTGGGATGCTAACAGTCGACAGTGTCAAACTTTTTTCAACTTTTTTTACCCTCTTTTGACCCCGTTTGGGGTTTGATCCCGTGGGAAAGTGCTCCCACTTCGGGTTTTACTTCGTGGGAAAGTGCTCCCACTTCGGGTTTTATCTCGTGGGAGAGTGCTACCATTTGGGGTTTTACTTCGTGGGAAAGTGCTCCCGTTTGGGGTTTGATCCCGTGGAAAGTGCTCCCGTTTGGGGTTTTACCTCGTGGAAAGTGCTCCCGTTTGGGGTTTGATCCCGTGGCGTTGCTCCCTCTTGGGGTTTTATCTCGTGGAGAAAATCGGCCGAAAAAGGCTGTAAGTCTTTGTTTTTAAAGGCATTTATTGCCTCGCGCGTAAGATCGAGTATAAGAAGAATATTCTGTAAGAATATTTCTTCTTAGACGAGACGTGCGCGCGCCCTTTCGGGCGCACACGTCTCTCGATCAGGAGCCGGACGAGGGCGAGGAGGGCAGACCACACGGGGTGTCCGAACCGGGGTCGCGCATCGGTTCTGGGGGCACTTGCGTCGAGGGGTGTGCTTGGGGTCAGATGTGTCACATCGGCAGTGTGGCCGAGTCGACATGGACACGTCGACGACACCGCCGACGACATCTCGTAAACCATGGACGTGGACACTTCGCGATGCCCAACCCTTCAATGAGCACACTCAAGCAGACGCTCTCGACCCTGAGCCTCGAGTGGACGAAAGGGGAGCACTCGGGATGGACCGGCGTGGCTCCACCGCCAGACCTCGGCGACGTCTCCTTGGCCGGGCCGGAGTGGTACGAGCGGTTCGCCACCAGGCTCCTCTTCGCGCACCTCGACCAGGCCCACGACACCAGCGAGCACATCTCGCTTCGCGCCGAGCTCATGCGGACCCTGACGAACCGGAAGCTGAGCAGCGACGCGTCACGTCAACGGGCTCTGGCGATCCTCGTCGATCGCTACGAGCTCGCCAGCGGCACCCGCGACGCGCTGAACCAGCTGTCGCGCACGAACCCGGCGGTCTTCGACGACCCCGACTGGGCCACGCTCAACGAGCTCGCGCTCTCGTTCCTGCCCGACGAGCGCAAGCTGCGCTACCTCATCCGCCTCATCATCCTGCTCACCCAGCGCTACCGACGCCTCTACCCCGAGGACGTCGAGGAGCCTGACTGCGACGAGCAGCTCGTCGACCGGCTCGCGGCCCACGTCCACCGCCGCTGGCAGGACCGCTTCGTCGGCCCCGCCATGGTCGCGCTCCCCCACGGCCCGATGTCCACGCTCCCTCGAGAGTCCGGTCACCTGAGCGCGCTCATCAGCGAAGGTGACGCGACCTGGCGCCAGGCCGGCGCCAAGCTCCACGACCGCGGAGACGGCCAGCAGCTCGTGCTGATCTTCGACAGGCGCCTGGTCCTCAAAGAGAACACGATCCCCGACACCTACATGCAGGTCTCGTTCGAGCAGCCCATCGATCACGAGCTCGATGCCGTCGGCGCTCTCACCCACGCGCTCATGCGCTCCTACCACGAGGCGCTGAGCTCGTCCCCGAACCCTGGCCAGCTCGCCTGGCTCACCGAGGACATCCCGAGGGTCGTCGCGGGGATGTTCCGCGTCGCACGCTCCGACGCGAACCTGAGCTTCACGGGGCAGGGCGAGTTCGTCGACTCCGAGAGCGCGCTCCGGTTGACCGAGGTCGTCGGCCTCGACCGCAACCAGAAGAGCTGCCGCGACCGCGTCGCCGCCGTGCGGCACATCCTCTCCAACGTCGAGCTCTCGCGCACCGTGCGCGCCGAGAACGGGAAGGGCACCGCCGTCTGGACCGGCCCCATCATCCAGCGCCTCAAGGACAAGGTCGACGTGAGCGCGGACCTGCCAGACGGCCTGGGGCGCGCGAACAAGCGCCTGGGCGTCTGGAGGATCGCGCCCGAGCTCTGGCGCATGCAGGATCCGGCGGGACCCGCCGCCAGCTTCATGCTGTTGGACGAGCGCGCCTTCGAGCTCTCGACCCGCTCCTCCGAACCCTTCAACTTCTACTGGACCATCGTCCAGCGCGCCTACAACGCGCGCCGCGCCACCGTCGACCTCGACAAGTTCGATGAAGAGGGCGTCTTCTGCCCGACGCTCGAGGTCCTCTACACGTGGTCTGGCATGGACCGGAAGTCGGACGCGAAGAACCCCGCGCGCCTGGCCACCCGGCTGATCGCGCACTTCGACCTGCTCGTCGAGCGCGAGCTCATCGAGAGCTTCGACCGCACGTTCTTCGACCGCGGCAACTTCTCGTTCAAGCGAGACATGCGTCGCCGCGTGGCCATCACGCTCCCCTCCTCGTTGCTGCGCTACCTGCCCGGTGAGGCCTTCCGCGATGGCCGAAACGCCTTCCGCGCGACCGCGCTCTCCTGAGCCGTCAGCCCCCCGACGTGACCACGTAGGCGGCGAACGCCGTCGCGGCGACCGCGAACACCAGCAGCGCGCCGACCACGTAGGGGAGCGCCGAGCTCTTCTTCTTCGCGGGCTTCTTCATCACCAGACCCGACGTCGCCAGGTCCTGGGTCGGCTCCCTCAGCATGGGAGCGTCGAACGGAGACATTGGCGTCATCGGCCCGAGGTCCCCGAACAGCGCGTCCGCGTCGAGCTTCGACGAGATGTCGGGTGCGGGCTCGAGCAGCGGCGCGAGGTCGGCCGAGATCGGCGAGGGCATCGTCATGGGTGAGGTGGGCGATTCGCGGATGGCTGGCACGGACCCTGGCCCCGGCCCCAGCGTCGGCGCCTCCGAGAACGGAGGCCGGCCTGGCTCCAGGCCCGCGAAGGGCGACGGGAACGAGGTCGGGACCGTGTCGCCGGCGGCGACGTGCATCGGCCTGGGCACGGGCGGATTCTCGAGCGTGGGGACGAGCCTGCGCTGGTCATCGTCGTCCTCGTACGCTTCGGAGACCTCGGAGACCTCGGAGAACTCCCCCCTCTCGAACTGATAAGCGAGCGCGTGCTCTTCGTCTCGCGACTGGAGCATCTCGATCGCTCGCCTGTCGACCATCTGGGTCGGGTCGGGCTTGCGCTTGGCCGGCTCCGGTGTTCGCGAGGACGCGCGCGCGTCACGAATCAACGCGTCGAGGTCGACGTGCTCGAGCGTGGTCTTGTCGTCGTCGACTTCGTCATCGGGGTGATGTGAAGAGGGCGGTGCGAGCGGCCCGACCGCGTAACCCATCATCGTCGAGCGGTCGACGCGCTCGGCCGTGACGAGCTCGTCGAGCTCCGCGCGATCGATCTGCGTGGTCCCGTCGTCGGCAGGACCCTCCGCCTTCGCGCGCGACCTGTCCCCGTACATCTGCTGAATGGCAGAGACGTCCATCTGTATGGTCGCGTCATCCTCGTCGTCGCTCACGGCGCGCGTCTCCAGATGTGAGGGTGCTCGGTCGGGTGTCGAGTGCCCATCATACGTGACCCGGCTCTTCGGGTCAGCCCCAACTCGGCGCGCCTCACGGGACGTTGCGCAGGAAGTCGGCCACGTGCGCGAATCGCTCCGAGAGGTAGCCACGCGCGGACGCCTCGACGCCGAGCTCGTCCATCGCGGACTCCATGCAGCGAAGCCACGCGTCGCGCATCTCGACGTCCACGCGCACGCGCCCGTGGCGCATGCGCAGCCGCGGGTGCCCGTGCGTTGCCATGTAGTCCTGTGGGCCGCCGACCCAGCCCACGAGGAAGAGCGCGAAGCGCTCGCGTGGCCCGGGCGCGACGGCTCCGTCGGGGCCGAGCTCATGGAGCGCGGCGAGCTCGGGTTCGCGCGCGTCCATGATGTCGTAGAAGCGCATCGCGAGCGCCACGACGCCTTCGCGTTCGCCCAGCAGCGTGTAGAGGGTGGGTGTGTCGGGTGAGGTCATGGGGGTCTCTGTGGAGAGGGGAGGGGTTTTCGTTGTGACGCGGGCGCCCTCGCGCGTACCCTTCGAGGACATCGACGGGAACAATTGAACGCGCATGGCGGGTTCGCCGCGGCTCAGACCTTGAAGAGGCACGGGTTTGTGACCGAGGTGACCGCGGGCGTTGACGAAGCGCCCGCGACGTTCCATTTTCCTGGCCCGCGTCGCACATGGCGGCGGTGGCCATACGCGTATCATGAGAGGTTTCGAGATGGCTGGACACAGTAAATGGGCCAACATCAAACACAAGAAGGGTCGTGAAGACGCCAAACGCGGCAAGATCTTCAGCGGCCTCGTCAAGAAGCTGAGCTCGGCTGCTCGCCGAGGCGGCGGTGACCCCGACACGAACACCGAGCTGCGCCTCTACATCGACAAGTCGAAGGCTGCGAACATGCCCTCGGCGACCATCGAGCGCGCGATCCTCAAGGCGACCGGCCAGCTCGAGGGCGTCAGCTTCGAGGACTTCACCTACGAGGGCTATGGCCCCGGCGGCGTCGCCTACTTCGTGGACGGCTCGACGGACAACCGCAACAGGACCGTCTCGAACACGCGCCACGCGTTCGCCAAGCAGGGCGGGAACCTGGGCGCCGACGGATGCGTCGCCTGGATGTTCCACACCCAGGGCGTCATCGTCGTGAGCGCCGACGTCTTCCCCGACCCCGACGAGCTCATGATGTTCGCGCTCGAGGCGGGCGCCGAGGACCTCGTGATCGAGGACGGCGTCGCCACCATCACGACCTCGTACGAGGACTTCGTGACGGTGCGTCAGGCGCTCGTCGAGGCCGGCGTGACCGAGTTCCTGTCTCTTATACACATCTCCGAGCCCACGAGACAGGCAGAAATCTC
>CAJXPN010000230.1 GCA_913058025.1 uncultured Myxococcales bacterium
TCTACACAGAGTAGATCGTCGGCAGCGTCAGATGTGTATAAGAGACAGGGTTGAAGATCTCGCCGAGGTCGTAGTCCCGGCAATAGTGGGACATGTAGCCAGGGATCGCGATCACGGCGAGCGCCCAGAGCGCGACGCCGAGGGCGCCGATCGGGGCCGACCCGAGGTGGACGCCGAGCGCCGTGAGCGTGACCCCCGGCCAGCCGTACCAGGCCATGCCCGCGAACGTGATCAGGCCGTGGCGCAGGAGCTCGCCCGGGCGCTCCCAGGCTGGCCAGGGCGCCTCGCCGTGCTGGAGGCGGTGCACGTAGCGCACGCGGTGGCCCATGTTGAGCAGCCACCCGACCACGGGGACGAGCAGCCAGAGCCCGCCGATGAGCACGTCGCGCCGAGACTCGGGGGTCTGCAACGGGAAGCGCCACGCGTTCGACCAGCTCAGCTCGGAGCGCAGGTCGACGGTCAACGGCGTCGGCTCTGGTCGAAGCGCCACGCAGACCTCAGCCCGCCGAGGTGTGCCTGAAGGGCATCTTACGGGTGTAGCGGATGAAGCAATCCGAGGGGTGGTTCGCGCCCATGCCCGTGACCACGTCGACCTGCGAGGTCAGCGAGCCGATGTCGAACTGCTTGAGCAAGCGCGCCACGATGACGGCCATCTCGTTCTTGGCGAAGTTCATCCCGGTGCACTTGTGGAGCCCGCCGCCGAAGCCGACGATGTTCCAGGGGCTCTTGCCCTCGCCGCGGTCCTTGCGCGTGGGGTCGAAGACCTCGGGATCGGAGTAGACCGAGTCGAGGTTGTGGGAGTTCACGGCGTTGACGATCACGCCCCAACCCTCGGGGACCTCGTAGTCGTCGAACGTGATCGCCTCGTCGGCGATGCGGAACTGGACGTCGGCGGAGGGGCGCAGCCGGGTCGTCTCGTCGATCGCGTCGAAGGTGTGCTTGAGCTCACGCAGCACCATCGCGTCGATCACGCAGTCGTCGCCCACGTGCTCCTGGACCTCGGCGTTCACGCGATCGAAGTGCTCGGGGTTCTCGAGCAGCATGATGATCGTCCAGGCGGCCTGGCCGGCGGTGGTCTCGTGGCCGGCGAAGAGCAGGCCCATGAAGAGGTTCGCGATCTGCTCCTCGTCCATGACCGTGCCGTCCTTCTGGGGCGACGAGAGCACGTGCGTGACGAGGTCGTCGTAGCGCTCGGGGTTGTTCTTGCGGCGCGCGACGATCGCCGAGACCGTCTTCAGGATGCTCGCCCTGGCGCGGTCGCGCTTGATGAACTTCGGGATCGGCAGGTTCGTCGGGAGCACCGGGTCGATGGCGTTGCCCAGCGCGCGGTAGTCCTCCCAGAACGAGTCGGAGAGCTCGTCGCGGAAGTCGGGGCCGATGAACGCGCGGGCGGCCACGAACTGCGTGAGCTCCTGCATGTCCGTCGAGATGTTGGTCTTGCCCTGATCGCCGAGGCGATCCAGCCACGCCTGCACCTCGACGTTCATCGCCTCGATATAACCGACCATCTTCTCGCGCTTGAAGATCTCCTGGAGCACGGCGCGTTGGTTCGTGTACGTCTCCTTCCCGGCGATGAAGAGGGTCTCACCGAACGCGGCGCGCAGGCTGTCGTAGGCCTTGGAGATGTTGAGCGCGCGGTCGGTCTGCGTGTAGACCTTCTTGTTGTGCGCGGCGCCCGTGACGACCGCGGTCATCTGGCCCACGAGGCTGACGGCGAACACGTCGCCGTGCTCGGCGAAGCCTCGCTTGAACAACCCCGACCGATCACGCTGGAACTCCACGACGTGACCCAGAACGGGCAGACCACCCGACAACAGCGGCGGCGTTTGGCTCATCTCTCTCTCCTCCAATACTTCTCGAACGTGCGCCCGAGGCGGGCGCGGCGACGGGTCACGAGAGAAGGATGCAGAGAGTCGCGCGCCGGGTCCAGCCGGATCGCGCTCGGGACGAGAGAGGCCCGCGGGTTCGCGTGAACCTGCGGGCCTCTCGATCTTGGAGGTCGAGCGACCTCATGGCGTGGCTGGAGCGTCTGCCGTCAGTTCCACTCGACGTCGACGCCGCCTGCGTTGTCCCAGCCGTCGTCGCTGCCGCCGCCGAGCGACAGCGAGTCGCAGTACGTCCAGTTCAGGCCGCCGTCCCTGGAGACGCGCCCGCCGACCTCGGCGGTGCGCGCGGTCGCGGACACGAGGTCCGCGCCGAGCTTCTCGTTGTTCGGGGCGAGCGGGTCGTCGACCTGCGAGGTCGTGGTGACCCACGTGGCGTCGAAGACCTCGAAGGGGTTGTCGGCCCGGTCGAAGTAGCCGATCTGCGCGACGTAGTTGGCGGGGAGGGAGCCCGGATCGCCTTGCGTGACGCCGTCGGCGTAGAGCAGCAGCTCGAAGGAGATGGGCGAGCCGGCCGCGACCGTGTCCGACGCGGGGTCGAGCACGGCGCAGAAGAAGTCACCGCCGGAGTCGGGGACCTGGCCGTCGAAGGTGAAGGCGTCGGCGAGCGTGTAGGTGCGCTGATCCGGCCCGGCGAGCGGCGTGACGACCGGGTCGCCGTTGCCGTCGGGGGTGTAGGAGTTCGCGCGCGTGATGGTCAGGTCGACGAGCCCGGTGTCGGTCGACGGGGCCGTCAGGTCCAGGTCACAGAGCATCTCCGTGAGGGTCGCGGCGCACGTCAGCGGGGTGCCGCCGAGCGCGACGACGTCGAGCGCGTCGTCGAAGCCATAACCGGTGAGCGTGAGCGAGTCGATGGACTGGTTCGGGCCGCGGCTCGACGGGTCGAAGCCGGTGACCACGAGCGCGAGCCCGGCCTGAGGTGCGGACGCGGCGAAGACGTCCGTCGCGCCCACTCGGACGAGCGTGCCGCCCTCGCCGCTCGCCGGGCTGACCGATGCGTCGGGCGCGGGCGTGCCGGCCTGACCCACGAGGTCGGACTGGCCGACGTTGACGCCGTCGTAGAGCACGACGTCGATGGGCGTGGACGTCGCGGTGATGTCGGCCTCCTCGAGGAAGAAGAGCGCGACGCCGTCGGCCGCGCCCGCGCCCCCGCCGCCGTTCTGCAGGCTGCCGAAGGCCTCGGCCTGATCGAAGGTCGGGGAGCCGTTGTTCGCGTCGCTCGTGGGACCGCCGACGACGTGCGTCGCGCCCGGGGCGATCGTCCCGATGAGCTGGATCGTCGCGGAGTCCCAGCCCGCGCCGCCCGCGCCCAGGCTGTAGTGTGACAGGTCCACGAACGTGTCGCCCAGGTTGTAGAGCTCGACCCACTCCCTGCCGCCATCGGCTCCGGTGGCGTCGTAGAGGACCTCGCTGATGACGATGGGCGCGGCGCCCACGGTCACGGTGACCGTGTCTGCGGCGGTCCCGCCGCCGGCGCGGGTGGCCGTGATCGTGTACGTCGTGATGACCTGCGGGCGGAAGCGCACGCTGCCGATCGCGACCTCACCCATCGGCACGTCGTAGGAGTCCCCCTGGTCGGAGGTGACCTGCGCCGAGATCGCGTCGGTGATCAGCCAGTCGAGCTGGATCTGCTGGCCCGAGATCGTCGCGGCGACGTCCACGTCGAAGTCGTCGATCGTGGGTGCCAGGAGGTCGACGGTCACGCTCGCCGTGGCCGTGGCAGTGCCGCCGGGGCCGGTCGCGGTGAGCGTGTAGGTCTCGTTGGCGCTGACCGTGGCCACGAAGGTCCCCGTCGCCAGCGCCGAGGTCGTCAGCGAGGTGCCCGCTGCGTCCTCGATCTCGATGCCGGTCGCGTCCGTGACGTCCCACGAGAGCGTGGTCGTGCCGCCGGGGGTGATGCTGGAGTCGGGTGAGGCCGTGAAGCTGTTGATGACGGGCGCGCCCGCCACGGTCACGCTCGCGTCGGCGGTCGCCGAGCCGGAGGTGTTCGTGGCGGTGAGGGTGTAGGTCTCGTTGGCGTTGACCGTGGCCATGAAGGTCCCGGTGGCCATCGCCGAGGTCGTCACGGTGGCGCCGCCCGAGTCCGTGATCGTGACGCCCGCGGCGTCGGACGTGTCCCAGGAGAGCGTGACCATCGAGCCTGGCGCGACGTCGGCGTTCGGGGACGCCGTGAAGCTGTTGATCGTGGGGACCGGCAGCACCGTGACCGAGATCGGCGGGGTCGTGACCATGCCGCCGGGGCCGGTCGCGGTGAGCGTGTACGCGGCGTTGGCGTTCACGGTGATCGTGAAGGTCGCCATCGCCGCCGCGGAGGTCACCACCGTGGCGCCGCCGCCGTCCTTGATCTCGATCCCGGTGGTGCCGGTGACGGTCCAGGCGAGCACGACCATCGCGCCAGGTGCGATGTCGGTGTTGGGCGTCGCCGTGAAGCTGTCGACCGTGGGTGGCGCGGCGACGGTAACCGTCGCGTCCGAGGTCACCGTGCCCGCGCCGTTGGTCGCCTCGAGCGTGTACGTCTGCGTGGCAGAGGGCGTCACGACGACGCTCCCGGCGGCCATCGACGAGCTCGTGACGGTGGTGCCGCCCGCGTCCTTGACGACCACACCGAGCGTCCCCGCGGCGGTGACGTCCCAGGCGAGCGTGACCATGGCGCCGGGCGCGACGTCGGCGTTCGGCGCCGCCGTGAAGCTGTTGATCGTGGGGACCGGCAGCACCGTGACGGACACCCCGGGCGACGCCGTCGTGCCCGCGGCGTTGGTCGCCTCGAGCGTGTACGTCTCATCGGCGGTGACCGTGAGCGTGGCCGAGCCGGTGTTCATCGCCGAGGTCCCGACCGTGGCGCCGCCGGAGTCCTTGATGACGACGCCGGTCGCGCTCGTGACGACCCAGGACGCCGTGACGTCGGCGCCCGGGACGACGTCGGCCGTCTGCGAGACGCTGAACGAGGTCACGACAGGGGCCTTGAGCGTGGTCACCGCGATCGGGCTCGACGAGGTCGAGCCTGCGCCGTTCGTGGCGGTGAGGGTGTAGGTCTCGTCGGCGGCGATCGTGATGTCGGCCGTGCCCGTGAGCATCGCCGAGGTCTCGACCGTGGCCCCGGAGGAGTCCTTGATCTCGACGCCCGTCGCGTCCGCCACGGCCCATGAGAACGTCACGTCCGTACCCGCGACCACGTCGGCCGTCGCCGACGCCGTGAAGCTCGTGATCGAGGGGAGGCCGAGCACCGTCACCGCGATCGGGCTCGACGAGGTCGTCCCCGACGGGTTCGTCGCCTCGAGCGTGAACGACGTCCCCGCCGCGATCGCGACGGTGTCAGAGCCCGCGGCCATCGTCGAGGTCACGACCTCGGCGCCCGCCGAGTCCTTCACCACGATCGTGTCCGCCCCCGTGACGTCCCACTCGATCGTGACGTCCGAGTTCAACGGGACGTCCACGCTCGGCGTGACCGCGAAGGTCGTGATCGTGGGCGCCGGCGCGACCGTCACCGCGAGCGTGTCCGTGGTCGTGCCCGCGGCGTTGGTCGCCTCGAGCGTGTACGTCTCGTCCTCGGTGACCGTGGCCTCGAACGTCCCGGCGTTCATCGCGCCCGTGGAGAGCTCGGTGCCCGCCGCGTTCTTGAGGACCACGGTGTCCGCGCCGCTCACGTCCCAGCTCACCGTGATCGTCGCCCCGGGGACGATCCCCGTGGTCTCGGTCGCGGTGAACGTGTTGATCGTCGGCGCGCCGATGACCGTGATCGTGAGGGGGTCCGAGACCGCCTCACCCGCGGAGTTCGTCGCCGTGAGCGTGTACGTGGTGTCGGCCGTGGGCGAGACCACCGTAGAGCCCGTGTCCAGGTCGGTGGTCGTCGTGAACGTCGTGGCGTCGGCGCCGTCCTCGATCGTCACCGTCTCCGCGTTCGAGGTCTGCCACGACAACGTGACCGACTCGCTCGACGCGATCGTCGTCCTGTCCGCGGAGAACCCGAGCACCGCCGCCGGGGGCTGCTCCGCGATCCGGATCGTGACCTCCTCGGTTCCCGTCCCGTCCTCGTTCGTCACCGTGATCGTGTACGTGGTCTCCACCGTCGGCGTGACCTCGAGGCTCCCCGAGTCCAGATCGGCCGCCGGGATCGTGTAGTCCGTCCCGCCACCCTCGACCTTCCCCGACGCGGCGTCCTCGGTCAGCCAGAACAACGTGACCGTCTGGCCCGAAGGCACGATCGACGAGCTCGCCGAGAAGCTCGTCACGCTCGGGCCATCGCCCGCCTCCTCCATGATCGTCACCGCCGCGCTCGCGGTCACGGGCTCGCCGTCACCGACGCGCGCCGAGATCGTGAACGTCGTGTCCGACGTCAGGCTCGCGACCTGGATCGCGCCCGACGCCACGTCCGCCGACGGGACCTCGTAGGCGAAGCCGTTGCTCGCCGAGATCACCGCCGCCGTCGCGCCCGTGATCGTCCACGTAAGCGTCACGTTGCCCCCGGAGGCCACCTCCGCTGGTGAGGCCGTGAAGCTCGCGATCGTGACGACCTCGCCCTGGTCCACGCACCTGCCATCCTCGGCGCACACCTCGTCCGAGAAGCAATCCTCGCTCGTGTTGCATACCGCGTCCGAGAACTCGGGCTCGCAGGCTGGCGCCAAGCACAGCACCCAGAACAAGGCGTGGAGTATCGTGAGTGTCGACGTTCTGCGCGCGCGCATGGGCAGCCTCTCTTTGGATTTTGGGTCGAATTCTCGCGCATCTTACCATGATAGATTTGGTACGCGAGGGGGAGTTGGGATGGGACCGGAGGCAGGCCCGAAGGTCACCGGCCGCTTGGGCGTCAGGTCGGCTGGGCGCGGATGAGCGTGGGAGTCCCCGTCGAGCCTGCGCGCATCCAGGGGCATTGTTGGGCACGTCCTGGTGCCCATATATGAATAGCCAGTCCAGGCTCGAGGCCCGTAGAACGCCTCCTGGGTGCCTTCCTGAGCCGATCGCCCCTCACGAGAGCCACCGAGGCCGACCCATGACCCCAGACCACGCGCTCGGGTGCCTCCTCGGCGGCGCCATCGGCGACGCGCTCGGCGCGCCGCTCGAGGGCCGGGCGCCGAGCACGCCGCCGCCCTCCCCGCTCGCGCTCGGCGCCCGGC
>CAJXPN010000231.1 GCA_913058025.1 uncultured Myxococcales bacterium
AGTAGATCGTCGGCAGCGTCAGATGTGTATAAGAGACAGTCCGGGCGCTGCCCGTGGACAGCGCGTCGGAGGGGAACGTGGTCGAGGACCTGTTCTTCAAGGTCGAGTCGAGCCTCGAGGTCGGCGACGCCGAGGCGCTCGCGAGGTGGGGCGCCTACGAGTCGCTGCTGTGTGGCGTGGGGATGGTCTGGGACCACTACTACCACGGCGAGGCGGTGGCGAGCGGCCTGAGCCAGGCGGGGATCTCCGCGGTCGTGGCGCCGACGCTCCAGGACATCACCGGCCCCGGCGCCCACATGTGGGCCGAGCAGCTCGACGCGACCGAGCGCCTCGCGTCGGCCTCGTGGGCCGAGCGCGGCATCTGGTCGGCCTTCGGCCCGCACGCGACCGACACGGTCTCGGCGGACCTGTGGGGCGAGATCGTCGGGCGCGCGAGCGCCACCGGCCTGCCCGTGCACGCCCACGTCGCGCAGTCGATCGAGGAGTACGAGCGCGCGTTCGAGCGCCACGGCTGCTCGCCGGTCGAGTGGCTCGAGCGCCTCGGCGCACTGGGTGAGGACGTCGCCTCGTTCCTGCTCGTCCACGGGATCTTCGTGTCGCGCGAAGACCTCGCGAGGTTGAGCCCGGAGCGACACACTCTCGGGTTCTGCCCCTACTCGCAGCTCATCTTCAGCCTCCCGGCCGACGTCGCGGCGTGGCAGGAGTCGGGGATCCCATGGGTCGTGGCGACCGACTGCGCCGCGAGCAACGACGCGATGACGGTCCAGAAGGAGCTGCGGTTCGTGGCGGGCCTGAGGGCGATGGGCGCGGCGCACTCGGTCCAACGCGAGTCGTTCACGCAGGGCGGCGGCCTCGAGGCCGCCCGAGCGCTGGCCACGCGCCGCGCGCGCGAGTACGAGGAGCGGCGCGGCTGGGCGGACTCGTCCTTCCTGCTCGAGCGCGTCTGGGGCGCGCCGGGGAGGATGCACCCTGAGGCGCGCGCGGGCGCGCTCGAGCCGGGCGCGCTGGCGAACCTGGCGGTATGGGACGTCGAGCACCCGTCGATGTGGCCGGGCGACCGGCCGCTGCGCGCGCTCTCGATGGGGGACACCGCGGGCGCGCTCCAGAACCTCATGGTCACGGGCCGCTGGCGCGGCGAGCACGGCGACTACGCCGGCTCGATCACCAGGTCGCCGGAGTACCGCGAGGCCAGGGACGAGGCGACCGCGCGCCTGCGCGCGCTGTTCTCCCGGGCGGGCGTCTGAAGCGCTCAGCACTCGCCGCGCGTGGTCCTCTTCCGCGGCGCGAGCGCCGCGAGCAGCGCGAGCAGGAGCGCGCCAGGGGCACCAGGCGCGCGTGATGGCGCCGTCGCGCAGGAGGTCGGCCCGGTCGCCTCCGCAGGCTCCGCCTTGGGCGCTCCCAGGTCCAGAGCTTCTGGCCTCATTACGTTCCGAGAGGCTCCGCAGCGGTCGAGCTTCAAGACGCCCTCGTCGAAGCGCCCGAAGAGCAACGCCTCCGAGCCTTGCGCGAACAGCCCGCGCGCTCCGAGCGGCGAGCCGTCGGCCCACCCGATTGCGGCGACGTTGGAGACGCGCGCTCCCTTCACGTTCTTGTAGATCTCGACGTCGGACAGATTGACCCGTCGAACGCCCGACCCCAGCGTGGCCATGGCCCCGACCTTCGCGTGAAAGACGACGTCGGAGGCGGCGGCGCTCTCTGCGTCCGTCATGAGCCTGGGGCAAGAAAGTGCCTCGAGGGGGGTCGAGGCGTACCCCCACAGAGCATCTGGCATCGCGGCGTCCGTGGACATCACGCGGACCCCCTCACAGAGATCGGCCTCGTAGAACCCGTCGACCTTTGCGAACGCGACGATCGCGCGGCGATTCCTGTACGAGGCCATGCGCGCTGGCCTGTGTGAGACCTCGATGTACCTCGACCCGCCGAGGTCGAAGGGCTCGCGCGACTCGCCTCGCCTCACGAAGGCGCGCTCGAGCTCGAGGCTGAAGCGCTCGTCTTTGATGTGCTTCAGCTTTCCTTGGGCCAGCAACGTCGCGTCCCCGAGGACTTCAGTCGTGATCGCGGTCGAGGCGATGACGCAGGTGGGGTTCAGGCCGCGAGCCTCCCTGAGCACCTCTTTGTCTCGGAGCGCGTCCCACGAAGCGCGCCAGGTCTCGAGGTCACCAGGGTCCCTGCTCAGCGTCATGTACTGACACTTTTGGTGCGTCCTCACGATGTAGATTAGCGTCCCCGCGCGCAAGCCGGCGTACGCGTCCTTCGAGCTTCCGGGCCAGAGACGATGCTTCCCGCGGGTGTGTGGGAGGTCCGAGCAATCGAGGGCGTCCTCGTCGCTCGAGGACATGACCGACGTTGGCTCGTCGCCCTTGTAGGTGTGAAGCGTCTCGAGCGACACCGTCGCCTCACCCCCGGTCCTCTCCACGGAGACCACGCGTGACACGTGAACGTTCTCATAGGGATCCAGCATCTGCGCCGATGGCATGCGCGGCGAGATCCTCATTTTCTTCTTTGCCTCCGCGCTCGTCGGCGTGGCCAAGGCCAGCGTGACGATCGCTGACGTGACGATGTGTCTCTTCATGTCGTGAATCGGCGTGGAGGTCATGTCATCGGCGCCGAGGTCGCCCGAGGGCTTCATCCCTTCGGACACGCCCGGCGGCCAGGGCCCCGAGCAAGACGAACAGATAGAGCAGCGGCGCGCGCGAGGGCGCCGCGGGCGCCGCCGCCGCGCATGAACTCTTGTGGGCGTGCGGGTCGTAGCTGACAGCCTCGTGTCCGTGCATCACGGGCGTCAGGCCGTCGGCCAACCCCTGCACCCCGCACGACGTCAGCGCGAAGACCCCGGAGGTCGGCGTGGCCGAGAGGAAGAGCAGCGTGTCGAGGTCGTGCGCGAACGACGCCACGTCCGCGGGAGCCTGCACCAGCATGCGCCCCTCGCTGCTGAGCGCGGCGCCCTTGTAGAACGAGGACATCACGAACTCGGCCACTGGCGGTGACTGCGACCCGTCGACGCGCACCAGCCGCCCCACGCCGACCACGTCGGCCGCGTCCATGTCCTTCTTCTCAGCGGTCGCCGCGGCGCAGCGGAAGATGTCCTCGCGCGTGGCCGGGACCTCGAACGATGCTGGCTTGGGCGCGTGTTTCGTCGCGCCGCATCGGTTCACCTCGAACTCGCCTGCGCTGTTGAAGCTGCCGAACGCGAGCACCTCTCGCCCGCTCTTGAAGAGCGGGAACGAACTCGTGGTGAAGGGCGAGCGGGTCTTGACCGTGAGCGTCTCCGGGAGCTCTTCTCCCTTGTAGACGTGAATGCCCGAGAGCGTGACCCGTTGGGTCGTGTCGGTGATTCGACGGCTCTTCTGGACCATCGCGTGGAACACTACTCGTGATGCCGTCGCGTCTTCATTCATGGTGCGCAGCGACGCGCACGAGAGCTGTTCGGCCGAGACCGGCACTCGGCCCTCGAGCACCGATGGGAACGCGCGGTCGTCATAGGAGCGCACCCCCGTCGCGCAGTCCGAGACTTCGAGCACTCCCTCATGGTTCGTGTGCGCGAGCACGACGACGCGCCGGTCCTCGAGATCGATGCGGGAGAACAGCTCGAGGAGGTCGAACGTCAGCGACTTCCTCTCGAAGGGGAGGGCCGCTGCCGAGAACGCCTCGGGTCGTTCGACGTAGACGCTGTCGATCTGGAGCGTGCTTCGCTTCCCCGAGACCTTGACGATCTTTCCCGCCACGACGACGTCTGCCGCCGCGACCTCCTCTGGGTCGAAGTCCGTGCTATCCCAACACGAGAATTGCCGTCCCATGGACTGACTCGAGATCTTGTGGACGAGGTGCCTCGCGGCGGACTCCGCTGCCGCGCTCGTGATGTTCGCGTTTCTTCGCGCGCGCCACGACTTCAGATCCATGGCGTGGTCGTGCGGGGGGGTGGTGAATCCGCAGTTCTTGCCGTCCCACATCACCAGGACCTTTTCACCAGGTGACAGGTAGACGCCCGGCGATTTTTTTGTATGAGCGATCGGCAAGCCCATTTCATTGCTCGAGAGTCGCTTGCAACCGACCGGGGACATGAACGTCGTGCGCGTCGACACCTTGCCCTTGTAGCGGTGGAGCGTCTTCAACGTGACCGTCTTCTTCTTGATGTCCTCGTACTTGCTCACGACCTCGGCCACGTAGACCCTGTCGTATGCTTCGAGCACCTCGTCGGCGGTCTTCATCCTGTGTTTGTTCACGCGCCTGGGTCTTTGGGTCGCCGAGGCGGCGAGCGGGGCGCCCACGACGAACGTGAGCGCGATGAGCGCGAGTATGAGACGTGTCATCGGATCTCCTCTGTCGGAGCTCTCGGTCGAGCAGCGCGAGGTGCTGTGTTCGGGGCCACAGATTATCACGGCCCGAACACACCGAACACTCTGGCGCCCGCGCCCACGCTCGCTATGATGCGGGCGCCGCGGGCGTCTGCTCGCTCACCCGAAACCGAGAGGTCGTCGATGTCTGAGAAGATCGTGGGGCGAAACGCTCATTGTTCATGGTGCGGCGCGGCGTTCGAGCCCGAGCAGGCCTGGCCGCGGACGTGCGCGTCGTGTGAGAAGACGAGCTACATCAACCCCTTGCCCGTCGCCGTGGCGCTCGTGCCCGTGGACGACGGCGTGCTCGTGGTGCGCCGCGGGATCGAGCCCAAGCTCGGCGAGTGGGCGCTGCCCGGTGGGTTCATCGAGGTCGGCGAGACCTGGAAGCAGGCGTGCGCGCGCGAGCTCATGGAGGAGGCCCAGATCGAGGTCGACCCCGAGGGGATCGACGACCTGTGCGTGCACTCCGCGCCCGACGGCACCGTGTTGATCTTCGGGGTCACCGAGCCGCTCTCGTCCGACGAGCTGCCCGCCTTCGTGCCCAACGGCGAGGTCACCGAGCGAAGCGTGGTCACCAAGGTCGAGCGCCTGGCGTTCCCGTTGCACACGACGGCCCTGGACTTCTTCTTCCAGGTCTTCGCGCTCGAGGAGTGAGGCCGCCGCGGCCTCTCATATGTCGGGGTGCTGCATCACGTCGATGTCGTCGTGCGTCTGTGGCGGCGTCGAGTACATGAAGCTGCGCGAGTCGCCCGAGTAGGAGCACCGCATCACCATACGCGCGGCGTACCTCGCCGAGAGCTTGTGGAGCCTGTCCTCGGACGCCTCGCCGTCGCCGAGGTGCGAGGTCGAGACCACCGCCACCGGCACTCTGACCGAGCGCCCCCCGAACGGACTCGCCTCGCCCGACACGTCGGACTCGAACAGCGCCAGCCTGAGCGTACCCTTGTGGCGGCGCAGCTCGGGGATGTGCGCGTCGACGGCCTCGTACACCCGCTCGAGCTTCGCCTCGTGATCCTCCGAGACGCAGCCCGCGCAGGTCTTCATGGGCGGCGTGAGCGTCACCGACAACTTCAGCGTGTCCTCGAGGTAGCCCACGACCTCGAGCGCGCGCGTGTTGTCGAAGCCCATCGCCGGGACGACGTAGACGTCCGGGGCGTCCTGCACCTCGCCGCGTCGTGAGGAGCAGTCGTGGAGCTTCGGGCTCAGGCTCAGGTGCCTCACCGCGGCCGCGGTTCGACGGAAGGGTATCCCACCCACGAGCATCGCCCCCGCCGCCATCACGCCGACGCACAGCGCCGCCGTGGCCAGGTCCTTTCGGGTCGTCGCGCGCATCGTGGCCTCTCTGGGACGAGTGTTTCGAGTCTTTGTCGTGGTCGTTCCAACGATTATAGTGCGCCACGCCCATGTTTTTACAGACGAATCCCGTCAAGAGGAGGAGCGATGCAAGGAGAGAAGGTCTGGTACGTAGGCATAAACGGACAGCAGCAGGGCCCGATGCCCACCGCGCAGGTGCTCGGCGGCATCGACAACGGCTCGGTCACCGAGGGCAGCTACGTCTTCGCCCAGGGGATGGCCGCGTGGACGCCCATCTCGGCGGTCTCCCCCTTCGCCGAGTACCTCAAGCGTGGCCAGGCCTCCATGGCGCCTCCTCCTCCCCCCGCCGGCTCGGCGCTCAGCGCCGACGTGATCGACTACAAGATCATCGGCGAGGAGATGCAGTTCGTCGAGGTCACCCTCGACCCCGGTGAGGCGACCGTCTCGGAGGCAGGCGCGCTCTTCTACATGGACTCCTCGATCCAGATGAAGACCATCTTCGGCGACGGCTCCAAGAAGAAGAAAGAGTCGCTGATGGACAAGGCGCTCTCGGCCGGAAAGCGCGTGCTCACCGGCGAGTCGCTGGCGATGACCCAGTTCAGCAACGGCCACCCGACCGACCGCCAGGTCGTCTCGTTCGCCGCGCCGTACCCCGGCCAGATCATCCCCCTCGACCTGACCGAGTACGGCGGGAAGATCATCTGCCAGAAGGACGCGTTCCTCGCCGCGGCCAAGGGCATCAAGCTCGGGATCGAGTTCCAGAAGAAGATCGGCGTGGGCCTGTTCGGCGGCGAGGGCTTCATCCTCCAGTCGTTGACCGGCGACGGCATCGGCTTCGTCCACGCGGGCGGCTGCGTCATCGCGCGCACTCTGGTCGCCGGCGAGACCGTCAAGCTCGACACTGGCTGCGTCGTCGCGTTCGAGCCCTCTGTCAGTTACAACATCGAGATGATCAAGGGCATCTCGAACGTGTTCCTGGGCGGGGAGGGCCTCTTCATGGCCACCCTGACCGGCCCCGGCACGATCTGGATGCAGTCGCTGCCGTTCAGCCGCATGGCCGGCAAGATCTTCTCGGCGGCCCCCCAGACGGGCGGACGCCGCGTCGGCGAGGGCTCCGCGCTCGACATGGTCGGCGGCCTCTCCAAGATCCTGGGCGACTGATCTCCTCACAGGGCGCAAGAACGAAGAGACCCACAGATGCAAGCATCTGCGGGTCTCTTCTTTACACTCGAGAGCCAAATCCTCCGAGGGCTTACTTCTAAGACCTGGGACATGGAAGGCTCACTGGATTCGCCCCCCATATACCCCTACTAGGGGCTGTCTCTTATACACATCT
>CAJXPN010000232.1 GCA_913058025.1 uncultured Myxococcales bacterium
GCGCTGGCGAGCGACCTCGAGGCGACGGCGCTCGCCGTGCGGCTTGCCGACCGGATCATGACCGAGCCGGCGCTCGGCTCGGTCGCCGCGCTCGCCAGCAGCGAGGGCGTGGGCGTGCGGACGCTCCAGCGGTTGTTCAGGAGCCACGTGGGCGCGTCACCGAAGTGGGCGCTGATGCGTCGGCGCGTGCAGGAGGCGGCGCTGCGCATGGAGCGTGGTGAGGCGGGGGACCTGGCCGCGCTCGCGCTGGACCTGGGCTACGCAGACCAGGCGCACCTGACGCGAGACTTCAAGGCGATGACGGGGATGAGCCCGCGCGCCTTCACGTCCCATGTATGGGAGTAAGGCGCGCGGTCGCTCAGGCGCGCGCCATGAGTGCGTCGACGAAGTAGGCCATGTCGGCCTCGAGGTCGGCGCGCGTCGCGTTGTCCTCGATGAAGGCGTAGGTGACGTCGGCGCCCTCGACCGAGATCGTGCCGCCGCTGCCGATGACGCGCTTGACGATCTCGCGGATGCGCGGGTCCTGGAGGAACTCACCGGTGTCGATGTAGTCGCGCGACTTGATGTAGACGACGGCGTCGAAGTCCTCGTCGTCGGTCTGAAGCTCGGCGTTGAAGACCTTGCTGAGCTTGTGCTTGAACTGCTCCTGGACGAACGCGGCCTCGACGTCGGCGGGTTTGGGGAGCTTCCACTCGTAGCGCAGACCGGACACGGTCGTGCCCGAGAACTCGACGCCGTCGCTGCGGAACGGCCTGCCCTCGTGGACCTGTGAGAGCCTGCACTTGGCGCCCGCTTTCTTGAGCGACGCGACGCTGGGATCGTTCTCGGTCATGTTCTGTCCTTCCTCGGATCACGGGTGGTGTGCCCGCTGCGGGCGCAACCGTTGAGTTCGCGCCGAGTGTAGCGCCACGCACCACGCGCCGCCACGCCGCATTGGGCCGGTGAGTGGTCGTCAAGCGATCATCGAATGGGCGCTCACGACAGGGTGAGTTCAGGCAGCAACACCTCGGCCTCGGCGCGTGCGGGGACGACGAGGTCGCGCCAGCGCGCGGCGAGCTCGGAGAGCTCGAGGTGGTCGAACTCGGAGAGGCGCGTGGCGCCGCGCTCGAGGGCGTCGCGCAGCGCCGCGGCGCGCTCGGCGATATCGGTGCCGGCCGCGCGCGCCGCGGCCTGGGTGAGCTCGTCGAGCAGGCGGTCGAACTCGGAGCGCAGCTCGCGGACCTCGACCTTGGGGTGCGGTCGGTTCGCGAGCACGTGCTCGGGCGGCGTGCGGACGTCCCAGACCACGCCGACCAGCGCGAGCGCGCGCAGGATCCAGTACGTCGGGTCGAGCTCCCACCAGAAGAAGCCCTGGCTGGCCGAGGCCGGGTAGTGGTGGTGGTTGTTGTGCCAGCCCTCGCCCATCGTCAGGAGCGCGATGAGCGGGTTGTTGCGGGACTCGTCGGAGGTGTCGTAGCGGCGCGAGCCGAACATGTGCGCCAGCGAGTTGACCAGGTAGGTCGCGTGCAGCGTGAGCACGGTCGACCAGACGAACCCCACGATGAACCCCGAGAGCCCGAACGCCATGTAGGTCGCCGCGCCGAGGAGCACCATCGGGAGCTGGTCGAGTTTGTTCATCACGACCAGCTCGGGGTACTTCGTCAGGTCCTTGACGTTGTCGTAGTCCGTGTCCTGCCAGGCGTCCGTGAAGAACCACCCCATGTGCGACCAGAGGAACCCGTCGAGCTTGGCCGAGTGCACGTCGCCAGGACGATCCGAGTGGCGGTGGTGCTCGCGGTGGTGGTTGGCCCACCAGAGCACCCCGTGCTGAGACGAGGTCTGCGCGCCGAACGCGAGCACGAACTGGAACACCCTGCTCGTCTTGAACGTCCGGTGCGCGAAGTAGCGATGGTAACCCGCCGTGATGAAGAACATCCGCATCACGTACAGCGCGAAGAAGAGCGCGATGTCGACCGCGCTCACGCCCGTGTAGAACGCGGCGAGGCACACGACGTGGATCAAAATGAACGGGATGGTGCGGTAGAACGGCAGGCGTCGCGGGGTGGCCTTGTCTCTGTAGGCGGCTGTCATGTCTGGGGAGGCTCCTTGTTGGTGTTCGCCCAGGCGCGCGCCTGGGTTTCTTGCGTACTCACGTCACGGCCACGCTCGCCAGGGACGCAGATCCAACGTAGGCACGCCATCCCCAGCCAATCCAGCCTACCGGATTGAATTGACAACGTTTTCTTTCGATGTTCGTGAGCACTCACGAACATAAACGAGAGGTTAATGGCAGCGACCATTCCGGTCGCGGCGCCGCATCCCTCCGCGCCATGCGGCGCCGCGCGTACGACCCCATGGGATCGAACGCGTGGGCGCGAGCCGGATCAGGCGCGCGCCTGATCCGGCGCACGCCGTCGACCTCACGCCTCGACCCGAAACACGACCGGTCCGACCCCGACGCACGTGATGGCGTCTCCGTCGTGGAGCGCGTGGCGCGTCACGACCACGCCGCCGACCTCGACGGGGCGATCCGAGGCGGCGCGCAAGACCCACGCGTCGCCCTCCCTGGTGATGAGCGCGTGGCGCCCGGCCACGCGCGGCGAGCTCAGGACGACCTCGCAGGACGCGTCCGAGCCGATGAACGTCAGCGGCTCGTCGAGCGGGAGCCGCGCTCCATCCGGGAGCTCGAGCGAGGGCGGGAGCGCCGGGAACACGCGCGAGCCCACGAGCGGCGCCCGCGTGTCCGATGGGTCTCGCACCACGGCGTGCAGCGACGAGAGCCGCGGCGTCTCCGTGCGCGCCGGGCCGATGCGGAAGATCGCGTGCACGCGCCCGAAGCTCACGCTGGTGTCGTGCGTGAGCGCGGCCGTGGTGACCCGCTCGCCACCGACCATCGTGCCCACCGTCGAGCCGAGGTCGGTCACGAAGTACGCGCCCGCCTCGCGACCGATCCTCGCGTGGCGCCGGCTCACGGACGGGTGCGCGAGCACGATGTCGGCGTCCGCGGAGCGCCCGATCAACACGTGGTGGGCGTCCTCGGGCAGCGCGTGCATCTCGCCGCTCTCGAACTCCAGGCGCGCCACGCCGTCGCCAAGCGGCTCGGGCGCGGAGTCGGCGAACATCGACAGCGAGTCGCGCGCGCTGCGCGACGTGATCGACGTGAAGAGCGTGCGCTCGCCGCGCTCGGCGTCCGCCTGGAGCCTGCGCGCGATCGTCAGGGGCTTCGCCTGTCGCAGCGCCTCGATGTCGTCCTCGACCTGCTCGAGCAGCGCGTCCGCGGCCGCCGAGGCGTCCGCGCCCAGATCCGCCAGCGCGTCCGCGCGCAACCACTCGAGCTGGCGCACCGCCTCCTTCGCGCCCACGTCCTCGACCTCTCGCCTGGCCGCGTCGAGCCTGGCAGACCAGTAGCCCAGCCGCGCCAGCGACGCGTCACGCGGCGCGACCCACTCCACCGAGCGTCGCACCGGGGCGCCCTGCGCGTCGAACGCGTCGAGCGCGACCTCGAGGCCGTCCTCTTCGCCCACCCCGACGAGGTCGACGGCGAACGTGAACGCCTCGCCGTACACCACCGACTCCAGCTCGTATTCGACGCCGCGGCCTCGCTGCGACGCCGCCGCCACACCCCACGAGCGCTCCACGCGCGCGCCGCCCGCAGGCGAGATCGTCACCCTGACCGACTCCAGCGCGACCATCGCGTGGTGGCCGAGCGCGAGCGCGAACGCGCGCCGCGAGAGCCCCGGCTCCTCGATGAACCTGACCTGGCCGGACCCCGCGCGCGAGAGCTCGCGCACGAGCTCCTCGTGGAAGTGGCGCCCGAACCCGAGCGCGCTCAGGCCCCACCCGGCGCGCTCCACGCGCGCGGCGAGCGGCGCGGCGCGGCGCTCGCCCTCCGAGGGGTAGCCGTCGGTAAGGAAGATCACGGTGCGGCGCGCGCCGCCTCGGGGCGGCGGCATCCGCGCGTCGACCTCGTCGAGCGCGGCCTCGAAGTTCGTGCCGCGCTCGGCGCGCAGCCCCGCGATCACGCCACGCACGCGCGCGGCGTGCTCCGTGGTCAGCGCCGACACGGGCGCGACCTCGCGCGCCGTCGCCGAGAACGACACCACGCCGAGCTCGTCCCCAGGACCCAACAGGTCCACGAGCTCGATCGCCGCCCGGCGCACATACGCCAGCGGCTCCCCCGTCATCGATGAGGACACGTCGATCGCCAGGATCACGGTCATGGGCGGGCGAGGCGAGTCGGTCGCGCCCACCACGAGCCGCACCGCGGCTCGGCTCGGTCCGCCCTCCTCCAGCGCCTCGAGGCGCTCGCACACGAACTCGAACTCATCCATCCGTACGCTCCCACGCAGCCACTCGAATTGCCTCACATTGGTACTAAAAGCGCCCACGCCGCACCAGCGGCGCGGCGCCTCACCAGCGCGACCACAGGCTCCTCGCCTCGCGCGCCTCGGCGCGTGAGAACGCCTTGAGCGCCGCGAACGGAGGGGACCACTCGCTGGGGTGGTGCTCGGCGTTCAGGCACGCCATCGCCTCACCCTTGGTCATCAGCCTGTTCGGGCAGAGCTCGAAGCGCTCCATCCGCGCGACCCCCTCGTTGGCGAACAACCTCACGAGCTCGGCCTCGTCGAACGCAGAGTTGCGCAGCGTCAGGCTCGTGAGCGTGCCGACGCGCGCGCTGTTCGCCAGCCTCGACAGCCCGTTCCACTTGCACCTGTCGTAGGTCAGGCGCTGGAGCGCGCGCAGCCCATCGGCCGCGCAGAAGCGACCGTACCCTGGCCCGTCGAGGCTGGCGTCGTCGGAGCGGAAGACCGTCAGGTCCGTCAGCCTCGAAAGGTGCTCGCTCGACACGAGCGCCTCCCACACCTCGTCCGTCATCTCCACGAGGTCGAGCGTGAGGCGCTCGACGCCCTCGAACGCCGCCGAGCGGAGCAGCGTCGCGAGCGCCTCGGGCGAGAGCTGTGAGAGGTTCACGTCGCGGGCGCCTCGGAAGACCGACACGTCCGCGAGCGCGTCGCAGAGCTTCTCGTCGTCGTCGGTGTTGAACCTGAGCATGAGGCGCTCGAGCTTCTCCATACCGCGAGCCGCCGACAGCGCCGCCGCCAGCGCCGCGTGTTCACCGCTCAGGTCGAGCTCGAGGTCGCGCAGCCGCTCGAGCGGCGCGCTCAACCACGCCGCCACGCCCACCTCGCCCATGCTCACGTGGATCAGCGCGAGCTGCTCCAGGTCGGGCATCGGCCTCGCCGCCAACGCCCGGGCGCCGACGTCTCCTCCTCTGGTTCGGTCGAGCCTGAGCGAACGCAGCCCCGAGAGGTCTTGCGCGGCCAGCGCGCTCCAGCCCTCGTCCCCGAGGTCGTTCCCGCCCAGATCGAGCCTCTCCAAACCCGACCTCACCTGACCCGCGATGAGCTTCATCTGATCGGACGTCAGCCCAGAGCGCTCGATCGTCAGCGCCTTCAACCCGAGCGGATGCTCGAGCAACGCCGCGTAACACGTCGCGTCGAAGGTCTTCGTCCCGCGGAGCTCGAACGTCTCGAGCCTCTCGTGCGCGTTCACGCACGCCCCGAACGCTCGGATGTGGCTCAGGAACGATCGCTGGTTGCTCCTGCCCGAGAGCCTCATCGACGACAGCTCGAGCTCGCGCAACCCCTTCAACCCGTCCACGCCGAGCAGCGTC
Organism: uncultured Myxococcales bacterium; assembly: GCA_913058025.1. GTDB lineage: Bacteria > Myxococcota_A > Bradymonadia > Bradymonadales > Bradymonadaceae > CAJXPN01. Next base: position 5,654 of record CAJXPN010000232.1, read on the forward strand.
GTGAGCGACACGATGTCGCCGCCGTACGACACCAGCTCGAGCCGATCCAGGTGGCGCATCCCCTGGCCTCGCGCAGCAGATGCGCTCGCGATGTGCCCCGACTGCGACTGCTTGAGCACGCCCACGCGGGCCACCCTCATCGCCTCCTTCCCCTCCCCCATCATGTCCGAGCGCCACAGCTGGGGCACCACGCGCCACGCGCGCGGCCAACGCCTCAGCGCGCCCTCGAGGTACCCCAGCGCGCGCTCTAGATCCCGGGGCTCCTGTGTGCGGTCGAGCGTCTTGCACAGCTCCTCCCACGCGTCCTTCGACGGCGGCGCCTGCGCCAGGCTCCTGATCATCCCGAAGTCCATCACCGCTCCTCCCTTAGTCTCGCGCGTCGCGTCATCTGTCGTGTCACTGTCTACCCCACGCCCGGCGAGCCGCCCGCACCTCGGCCTTGGAGAGCGCCTTGATCGCCGCGTAGGGAGGCGACCACTCCTTGGGGTGGTGCTCCGGATGCACGCAGACCCTCGCCGCCTCCTCGGACAACGCGCTGCTCGTCTCGAGCGTGAACCTCGTGACCCGCTCGAACTCGGGGTTCCCGAACAGCTTTCGCAGCCACGCGAGGCCGATCTCCGAGCGGGTCACCGTAAGCTCTTCGAGCGTCCCGAGCCTTGCCTTGTTCGCCAGGTGCCTGAGCGGCTCCCATCTGCAATCCTCGAAGGTCACGCGACGCAGCGCGTCCAACCCATGCCCGTTGCAGAACCCGAGGTGCCCCGGCGTCGCGAGGTCCGCGTTCGCCGACCGCTTGATCGTGAGGTCCGCCAGGTTCGAGAGATGCTCGCTCGTGGCGAACGCGTCCCATACCGCGTCCGTCACGCGCACGAGCTCGAGCGTGAGCACCTCCACGCCCTCGAACGCCCGAGACCTGAGGAGCGCCTCGATGCTCGAGGGACGGAGCTCGAGCAGGTGCACCTCTCGAACCCCGCTGAACGTGTCCTGCGCCGCCATCGCCTCGCACAACGCGAACTCGTCGTCGCAGTTGAACCTGAGCTTCACGCGCTCGAGCTGCCCGAGGTGCCCCGCCGACGCCAGCGCCTGCGCCAACCCATGGCTCGACCCGCGCAGGTCGAGCTCGAGCACGCGCAGGCGCTCGACCTGCGCCCCCATCCACGCCGCCACCCCCACCTCGCTCATGTCCACGTGCAGGCACGAGAGCACCTCGAGGTCGGGCATCGCCCTCCCCGCCAACGCCAACGCCCCCTCGTCTCCCCCCTTCGTGCGGTCCAGGCGCAACACCCCTGTCTCTTATACACATCTCCGAGCCCACGAGAC
>CAJXPN010000233.1 GCA_913058025.1 uncultured Myxococcales bacterium
TGGCCGCGAGGCCAGCAGCGCGGGGGGAATCCCCCGCATGAGGTCGTGCACCACCTCACGCCGAGGCCAGCAGCGCGGGGGGAGTTCACCGCATCAGGTCGTGCACTACCCCACGCCGAGGCAACCGGGGAATCCTCGACGCTGACCTTGCCGCGCCCACGCGAACCTCCACTCATTGTTTCCGTCACGGCGACACACCCTCCTCGTCACGCGATCCGCACCTACCTTTTATTTGGTTGCATCCTAATTCGTGACTGGAGCGGCACCGATGACGGCGCCCTCCTCGTCAAGAGAGAGGAAGACGACATGAACGCCGACCACACCACATCTTCGACCCGCCCAGGGCTCCTGCCCACGCTCAACCGCGCCGTGAACGCCTTCGGTGTTCACTCGCTGTTCCACGCGATGGACGCGTTCGGGAAGATGTCACTGCGCGACGACGAGGCCGAGGACGTCTCGGACGTGCGCGTGGTTCGTGATCTGGCGTACGGCGAGCACGCGGCGCAGCGGCTCGACGTGTGGATGCCGACCGAGGCCGCGCCCGCCGAGGGCCGCCCCTGCGCGATGTTCGTGCACGGCGGCGGCTTCACGACGATGTCGAGGCGCACACACTGGGCGTTCGCGCGGGTGCTCGCGCGGCGCGGCTGGGTGGTCTTCTCGATCGACTACAGGCTCGCCCCCGAGCACGCGTTCCCCACCCCGGTGCAGGACGCGGCGCTGGCGATGGAGTGGGTCGTCGCGAACGCGGCGCGCTACGGCGCGGACACGTCGAGGTTCGCGCTGTACGGCGAGTCAGCGGGCGCGAACCTGTGCGTCTCGCTGGCCATCGCGTGCAGCTACAAGCGCGAGGAGTCCTGGGCGCGGCGCCTCTACGATGTGGGCGTGGTGCCCAAGGCCGTGCTCCCGATGTGTGGCCTGCTCCAGGTCAGCGACCCTGAGCGTTACGCCCGCATGGCGTCGGTCCCCAAGCTCCACGCCAAGGTGCTCGCCGACGCGTGCGCGGCGTACCTGCCGGAGGCACCGACGATGGCGACCGAGCTGGCCGACCCGCTGCTCGTGCTCGAGCGCGGCGAGCAGCCGGAGCGCCCGCTGCCCTCGTTCTTCGCGGCCGTGGGGACCAAGGACGTGCTGCGCGACGACACCCAGCGGCTCGAGCACGCGCTCCGTCGCCTCAAGGTCGACGTCCGCTCACGCTACTACCGCGGCGAGGGCCACTCGTTCATGGCGTTCATGTGGAAGGAGCAGGCGCAGCGCTTCTGGCGCGACGCGCTGACCTTCCTCGACGCCCACGTCGCTCCCGCCGAGGTCGTCCAGACCGCGCAGCGGCGCGATCGAATGGGCGCCTGAACGATCGCGCCGCTGCACACTCCACCGCCACGCAAACCAACTCACTCGTCCCGACGGCGCTCACGATCCTCGACGCGTGGCGTCATCGGTCTTCGACGGCACGACCTCGATCCGGCCCGCGTCGAGGTAGACCGGGGCCTCGGCGGCGCTACATGAGCGGCGTCAAGAGCCCCGAGCAGGTGATGGGCTCGCGCGAGGCGCTCTTCAGAAAGCGCGAGCACGTGAGCAGGATCAACGAACCCTCGTGCGCGACGACGACGTCGTAGACGTGGAGCCACCCCATCCCTGGGTAGACGAGGCTGCGCAGGCGGCACTCGAGCCGTTGGCCGAGCACGTCGCACGGGGTGATCGACTCGGAGAGCACGCGCGCGCCCTGGCTGACGAGCTTGTGGCCGAGCCCCTCGTCACCCCTCAGGCGCGCTCGGGAGGCGTCGTTGATGGACTCGTAGACCTCCCACGACACGACCTCTCTGCCGCAGCGGATCTCATCGGGGCGCTGCGCCGAGCACCCCTCCCCGAGCGGCACGATGCGCCCGGCGAGCATCGCCTGGTTCGCCCCGGCGAGCTGCTCGATCGGAGTGGCGTGGGCGCTCGCGAGGTAGTCCAGGCACTCGCCCTCGAGGTCCCGCTCGGGCTCGGCCGCGTGCTGGAAGCGGCTGCAGTCGTAGATGAGGACCGCGGCGTCGTCTTCGTCGTAAGGGAGCTGCATCATCAGCCCGCGCTGGCGCCCGAGCAGCGCGCCCGTATCGTCGTCGAACACGTCACCCTCGTAGCCAAAGCCAGGGGCGTCCTGCCCCTCGAGCGCGATCCGCACCTCGCGAACCTCGACGGGGTTCGCCGACTCCTCGATCATCCCTCGCGCGCCCACGTCACGCGGCACGAGCCCGACCTTGATCAGGTACTCGCCCTCACACTGCAACGAGACGCCGCCGCCCGATCGACCACGCCTGCACTCATCGAACAGCGCGGGGCCGGTGGGCGCGCCCTCGAGGGCGAGCAGCGCAGGCTCCGCCGGCTGAGGCGGGATGGGAGGAGGCGACGCGGCGCACCCTGCATGAACACATGCCAGGCTCAACCACACCCCACACATCCACTTCAGCTCCGACCGAACCATCTCGCCCTCTCCGCGTGCGTCCTCTCGTTCGTTCGCCGTGAGCGTACAGAACCGAGGACGCCAGCGCGAACAAAAAGACACTAAGTGCCCATACCAGAACTTCGCGTCTGGAATACCCCGCACCACCACGTGACTCACCTGCTGGAGCGCCGCACACCGCGTAGACGCGAGCAAGAGAGGGACGAACCATCAGCCACTTCCACAACAGACTCTTCCTGCACCCACCTGCTGCCCACACGCCGCTGACCGACGAGGTGTTCGCGGCGATCGTCGCGCCGTTGACGACCACGTCGTCAGGCCCAGACGGCACGATCGACATGCGCTTCGAGCACGGAGTCATCACGGCGCATGCATCCAACCAGAACCTGTCGCTGCAGATCGCGTACTGCAACCCCATCCAGGTCCTCGACCACTTCCAGGAGCTGCTCACGCACCTCGAGCAGGCCGGATTCACAGCGTACACCCCAGCCATGGCCACCCTCTCCATTCCTGAACGAATGGAAGACATCCGCGCCGACTTCGAGGAGGGCAAGCAGGTCTGGAGCCACATGACCAGGACGACGCTCGACGTCCACTCGACGTCCGATGAAGCGATCCGCAGGTTCCTCATGATGGCCCAGAACCGAACCAACGCCTCGCCGCCACGGAACCCACCTGAGAAGTCGGCCAACGAGAACCCGACATGATCCGACACGAAGATGGAGCCGTTCGAACACGACGGTCACACACAGCCGAACGTCGCCGAACCACCCACGCTCATTCGCCCTCTTCCGCAAGCTCCGCGGCACGCTCGGCACAGAACTCGAGCGAGGGTCGGCGGCACACCTCGTCCTCACACCACAGCCCCCACTCACACGCGTCTCGCCGGCACGACTCACCCTCGGCAGCCGGCACCACGCACCGCTCGAACGGGCTACACCTCAGACCCGGCTCGCATATGTCTCGTGGTTTGCACTCGCCGCCCAGTTGGACGAACTCACCCTCGATGCACACCTCGATGGGACCCTTCGACGCATCGAAGTTGCACACGAAGTTCTCAGAATTGAAGCACGCCTCACCCTGTAGACATGTCTCTCCTGCAGTTCGCAGATGTGTGCATACGTCCATCTGAATGCTGGTCATCGGGATTCCACAGAGCCTGAAGTCTTCTCCGTTGCGGTCTAGTTCTTCCCCCTCGTCCAAGTTGTAGACGCATCTGTTAGCGACGGGATCACAATGAGAATCGTCGGCACACGCTCGTAGTTCGTTGCCATCATCGCCACAAGGCTGTCCGACTGCGATGGGCTCCTGACAGACCCCATCGCAGTAACCTGCCCAAAGAGAACGATAACCAACGCTACAGAGTCCCGTTTCGCACGCCCATGGGTGCATAAAAGGCTCCCCAACGGCCTTGGTTCCTCGGAAGTCACACCCCTGAGCCAGTGGAAACTTGTTACTCTCAATGAAGTAGCGGCACTCCCACTGCTCGAGCGAAGCGAGACACTCCTGGACCTGCTCCTCCTCGACCTTCACGTATTCGATCTCTTCAGTGAGCGCGAAGAAGTGAGGACCCTCCATCTCGATGCATGTCTCCATGTCAGCCCCGTACACGCGCTGACTGCTCACCGGATAGCAGCCAAAGAGCCGCTCGCACTTCTTCTCGACGACCCGGCGCATGAGCGCCTCTTTGCGTTCGAGTTCTTGCACGCGAACGTCTGGGGCATCAACGCTCACGTCTGCGCCCACCTCGACGTCTGCGTCTCCCATGTTCTGATGCGCTGGTGGTGAGCACGCGCCCAACAAACACGACCAGGCAACCCACACGCCCAAGAGCGCAGCCCTTTGGAGTCGCTCACGAATCATCGACACTCCCCCCACCAAAAACCCAGACCATCTAAGAAGACCCAGAAGAAGCGCCCGCGCTCCATCCGCGCCGACTCACGGCACATTCGACGCGAGGACCTTCGCGACACGAAGACCCGCGCTACAACGTCACCACGAACTGGAATACACGCCAGCGCGTCGCTATTTCTGATCTTACATGTGACCGAAGACAAGGTCACACCAGACATCATCCTGAGGGGACGGCCTTGCGCAGATATTGGTTCACGTTTCGAGGCGAGGCGCCTCGCCCAACCGGCATGACCCTGGGTTGCGGCGTCACCGCGTACACGGAAGAGGACGCGATTCGTCTGATCCGCGAGGTCGCGCTCGAGGGCGCGCCGCTGCCAGCCATCGAACACATCCACGAGGATTTCCCCTTCGACATGCTCGATGTGAACCACGTCATCCCGAACATGGGCGTCATGGTCGAGCGCGGAGTGTGGTTCCCAAACCTCGGCGCGCTCCCTCACCCCAGAACACCAACGAACCAAAGCACATGACGGAAGAACACCCGACCCCCGCGCCCATGAAGATCGAGGGCATTCACTACGAAGCTTGGTACAAGGCGCCAGACCACTGGAAGGTCTACTGGAGAGGCGAAGAGCTCATCGTCGACACGCTCGGAGACCCCGAGTTTGAGAACCTCTTCTGGGGTATCGCGCGGTTCCTCAAGTACGATGGCATGACAGTCCTGAAGCTGAGCCCCAGAGGGTGTGACGGCCCGCGAGGGAGCATCTACTCCACGAACGGTGACACGCTGGCGTTCATGGCCATCTTCATCTGATGCTGAAGTCCATGGGTTCACAGGCTCCGTAGAAAACAAAGAGAGGGCGAGCCACTGCGTGGCTCGCCCTCTCTCGTTCACATCGCGCCCATACGTCCCGCCTCAGCGCCCCGTCAGCGCGGCGGCGGGGTCGATGCGGCTCGCGCGGATGGAGGGCAGCAGCGCGCCGATCCAGCAGAACAGGAGCGCGGCGCCGATGCTCACGGCGAACATCCAGGGCGAGAAGACGAACAGGGACTCGGGCTTGAAGGGGAAGTCCTGGACCTGGGAGTTGAAGACGGCGTCGACGGAGAGCGTGGCGAGGACGCCGAGCAGGACGCCGAAGGTGCCGCCGAAGGTGCCCAGCGCGGTGGCCTCGGTGAGGACGAGCGCGCGGATCTCGGAGCGGGTCGCCCCCAGCGCGCGCATCAGGCCGAGCTCCTTGCGCCGCTCCAGGATGATCATCAGGAACGTGTGCATGATGTTGACGGCCGCGACCGCCAGGATGATCACGCTGATGAGGTTGAAGACGAGCTGGATGAGCAGGATGAGCAGGCTCGCGCGCTCGGCGTTCTCGTACTTGTCGCTGAGCGCGAAGCCCATGTCCTCGGTGACCGCCTGCGCGACGCCCGCGATGGCGTCGTTGCTCGAGGTCTCGACGACGATCGAGTGGTACTCGTCGTCCTCCCCGGCGAGCTTCGGGTTGAACTGCTTGTTGAACCGGGACACGTAACCGATGGGCACGGTCACGCCCAGGTTGATGGCCTTGTCGGAGAAGCCGACGAGCCGGATCCTGCGCGTGACGGCGTCACCCTTGGACGCCGCGCCCACGAAGAAGCTGCGGCCGAGCACGGCCTTGGCCTCGAGCCCGATGAACGCGGTCTTGCCGAGCTGGGGCAGCTCGGACACCACGCCCGAGGCGCCGCCTAGCGCGGTGTGGAGCGAGCCGTTGTAGATCTCGAGCAGCGCCGGGTTCGCCAGCGCCGGGATCGGCATCCCGCAGACCTCCTTGTCGGGCAGGCAGTACGACGGCGCCGCGCAGTCGGTCGCCTCGGTGCGCGGGGTGCACGCCACGCCCGCGCAGACGCCCTCGCCGCAGGCGTGCCCGGCGGGGCAGTCCGCGTCCTCCTTGCACGAGAGCTCGGCGCCGTAGTCGACGAAGTTCACGGGCATGTCGTCGGCGAGGTCGCCCTCGACGAGCTCGGTGGGGATGCCGTCGGCGATGAGCTCGCCGCGCACGTCCTGCCCCAGGATCTGCTTGCCGCCGTAGAAGCCCGCGGGGAACGCGAACTTCATCTTGGGGTAGACCGACTTCACGCCGTCGAGCTTGGAGAGGCGCTCGACGACCTTGTCGTCGAGGTTCTTGCGGCCGAACAGGCTCGAGGACGTCCGGACGCCGCCGAACTCGTAGGATTTTTGTTCGATCTCGAGCTGGCGCACCACGAAGATCTTCTCGAGCACGGTCTCCTTGATGCCGGCGCCCAGCGCCGTGAAGAAGATCAGCGTGGCGATGCCGATGACGATGCCCACGCTCGAGAAGATGAAGTCCCGGCGGTTACGGTTGATCGACTGCCAGACCAGACTCAATAGACGCGATCCGGTCATGGTCACTCCTCCTCGGACGAGGCGTTGGTGGTGTCGGCGACGATCTCGCCATACTCCACGCGCAGCGTGCGCCGCGCGTGCTGGGCGATGTGGACCTCGTGGGTGACCATGACGAGGGTGACGCCCTCGACGCGGTTGAGGTCCCCGAAGAGCTCGAGGATCTCGAGCCCGGTCTCCCTGTCGAGGCTGCCCGTGGGCTCGTCGCAGAACATGACCTCGGGCTCGGAGAACAGCGCGCGCGCGATCGCCACGCGCTGCTTCTG
>CAJXPN010000234.1 GCA_913058025.1 uncultured Myxococcales bacterium
CCCTGCGAGGGGACCGCGATAGCGAGCGTGAGCGAGCGGCCGCTGGGGGACCGTGCTGGAACCCCACCCCCAGCCCTCTTCGGAACGCTCACATCATGGCGTCGCCGCCAGCAGGACCCCACGCTCCACCCAGATCCAGACGTCGACGCCGTCTGCCTGGACCTTCACCGGCGACTCGCCCTTCCCCACGTCCGGTATCGACCCGACCGACTCGGGGACGTAGGGCGCCATGTACACCGAGACGACCTCTCCGCTGGCCGCGTCGGTGTAGCGCATCTGCGCCGCGTCCTCGCCCTGGATCGAGCAGTGCCTCCCGCCCTGGAGCTTCCAGGGCTGGCCGTCCACGACGACGCTGGCGTCTGGGACGCGAATGGACAGCGTGGCGAAGAACGGGCGCGCGTCGGAGAGCCGGTCGGCCTGGACCTCGAGCGGCTTGAGCTTGAGGTGGTTGCGGGCGACCTCGCGCGCGATCGCGTCGTAGGCCCCCGGCTTGACGCCGTCGGCTCCTCGTGACCCCCAGATCACGCCTCCCAGGACGATCGCCAGCGCGGCCGCGGCGAGCGCGAACGGGAGCACGCGGCGTGCAGGAGGATCGCCTGACGTATCGGACGAAGCGACTGCATTCGTTGAGGACTCCGAGAGCATGCGTTCGAAAGCGGCGAGCTGTTCTTCGTCGAGCGAGGCGGCCTCGACGTGGTCGCGGACGGCCTGCTTGAGGGGTTTTTGGTCGTCCTGGTTCATGACGCGTCCTCCTCGGTGTGGGCGCCGAAGCGGCGGCGCAGGCGGTGGCGTAGGCGGTGGATGCGGGACAGGATCGTGTTGCGCGGGGTCTCGGTCTGGGCGGCGATCTCGGCGGCGGTGTACTCCTCGACGGCCCACATGTAGAGGAGCTCGCGCTCCTCGCTGGCGAGCTGCTCCCAGATGCGCCCCATGTCGACGGACGCGATGACGACATTGTCGAGGACCTGCTCGCTCCAGTCCACGGCGTCGCCAGATTCGGCGAGCTCGTCGTAGTCGACGTGGGGGGCGCGCTTGCGAGCGCGCGCCTCGTCGATGAACCGATGGCGCATCGCGCGCATGAGGTAGCGCACGGGGTGCTCGGGCTCGACGCCCTTGCTCAACGTGCGCTCGATGGCGCGCTGTAGCAGGTCGTGGGCGTCGGGTTCGTTGCCCGTCAGGCTGAAACCATACCGATAGAGCCGCTGGAGGTCGTCGCGCGTGAGCTTCATGAGGCGGCACCTCCAGGTAAGCGCACGCCTGTGATGAAGCCGCGCGCGATGGCGCCCTCGATGTCGGCGTCCAGGCCCGCCTCGGCGAGCGCGCCGAGCGTGGCGTGATCGATGACGCGCTCGAGCAGCCGGGCCATCCCGGGCGTCGCCGCGCCCTGGGTGACCTCGTCGCCGACGCGACGCACCCAAAGCGCGCCCGTGCGTTCGGGGGCTGGCACGTCGAAGAGCGCGAGAAGGTCCCACTCCGTGCGCACGACCCGCAGGGACGCCGCCGGCAGGAAGACCCACTCGCCCTGGCGGTCGGGGTCGGCGTCCTCGAGCGAGGACCAGTCGAACTTGGCGTCCTCGGGAGCGATGGAGGCGTCGTGCCGGGCGCGCTCGAGTCGCGCGAGGTCGGGCAGGTAGCCGAGCTCCTCGAAGCCAGGCGTCGCCTCCACGAGCTCGGCCCACTGGGCGTGGAAGCCACGGCCCTCGTGATCGAGCGAGCCCACGCGGCACGGCGTCTCGCGGACGTACCGGAGCGCGACGCGCTCGAAGCACTCCTCGCCCACGACGCGCCTGCCCGTCGGGAAGACGAGCCCGAGCGCGCGCGCCCGGACGAGCTCGGCGTTGCGGCGGTAGATCCCGAGCCGCGAGCCCGCAGGCGCGCCCGCGACGTCGCGCGCGAAGCGGCGCTGGAGCGCCTGGAGGCGCGCGCTCACGCCGACACCTGCGCGGCTGAGGGAGCCAACGTGAGCGCCTCCGCGCGCTGGACGTGGTCGACCATGACGTCGAACGTCGGGAGGTCGTCGTCCCACTCGATGAGCGCGGGCGTGCCGGGGGCGAGGCGCTGGAGCTCAGAGTAGAGGCCCCAGACGGCGTCGCAGACGGGGGCGTCGTGGGTGTCGATGAGGAGGTCGCCCGAGCGCGTGTGCCCGGCGAGGTGGACGTAGCCGACGCGGTCGAGCGGGAGCCGGCGCAGGACCTCGAGCGCGTCCTCGCCGTGGTTGTGCTGGTTGACCCAGAGGTTGTTGAGGTCGAGGACGAGGCCGCAGCCGGCGGCCTCGACGATCGTGGTGAGGAAGGCGTCCTCGGTGAGGTCGTCCTCGGCGTGCCGGGCATAGGTCGAGATGTTCTCGACGAGGACGCGGCGGCCCAGCCGCTCCTGGACCTCCCGGACGCGCGCGGCGACGTGGAGCGCGACCTCGCGGGTGTGAGGGAGCGGCCAGAGGTCGTGGTGGTGGACGCCGTCGAGCGCGGTGAACGCGACGTGGTCCGACACGTGTACGGGATCGACGAGGTCGATGAGCGCGGCGAGCCTGTCGAGGTAGCGCGCGTCGACGGGATCGACCCCGCCGAGGTTCATCCCCACGGCGTGGACCGCGACCGGGTAGCGCCGCGCGAGCGAGGACGCCACGCGCGCGGACACAGGGTCGAGGTGGTTGTCGGCGAGCAGCTCGAGCCAGGACGGCGCGTCAGGGGACGCGGCCGTCCGGGCGCGGAGAGCGTCGAGGTGAGGACCTCGCGCGCCGACGCCGGCGCCGTGGAGTGAGCCGTTCATTTCTTCGCCGCCTCCTCGAAGCCCTTGGCGGGCTTCACGGCGTAGACCTTGCCGCCCGCGATCTTGTCACAGGTGCCCTTGGGGACGTAGACCCACTCGTTCGGGTCGTTGTCCACGGGGGCCTTACCCGAGCACGTGTGCGACTTGTCGATCGAGCCGCAGTCGTTCATGCCCTTCTTGGCGATGCCCGAGCACTTCTCCCAGGCTTCGGGCTGGTCAGGCACGGCATAGGCCGTGCTGGCGGTGCACGCCGCGGCGAGGATTCCAGCGATCGAGAGTCCGGCCCACTTCTTCTTCGAGATCATGTCACGCTCCTGTGTGTTCATTCGTTACCGCGACCTCGAACTCGAGGCCGCCTCACAGGGGTGACGAACGGGCGCCGCGTTTGATTGCATTGGCCGTCGCCTTTTCGAGACGATAGGACAGGATCACCGTGCTGGGGGCGCCCTTCAAGGAGCAACTCGCCGCGCCCGAGGCGGCAAACAGGCGCGATCACGTCACCACACGACCCCCGGCGAAGGGGGCGTCGGCCCCGCCGAGACGGGTCTATATGGAGGTAACTCGAGTGTATGAAACGCTTCACAGCGCCATCTTTTCTGCGTGGGCCGATGGCGCGGACATGGCCAGGGTTCAGAGGCTGCTCGACGACGGCCACGACGCCGACGGATACGACGAGGCAGGGAACACTCCGTTGATCTCCGCCGCCCTCGTCGGCGCGTCGGCCGACAGGTCCGAGGCGGCGACCCGGCTCCTGTTGGCCCACGGCGCGGACCCGAACCGCCTGGACGCCAGGGGTGACCGTGGCCCGTTGCACTGGGCCGTCTGCGGCGCCGCGACGGGCACAGTCGTGGCGTTGCTCGAAGGAGGCGCCGATGCCGACCTCCCCTCGGGTGACGGCGCGACCGCGCTGCATCATACCCTCGGCGAGCTCCGCGGGGCGTCCAGGAGAGGCTCATTCGACAACCCGGAGAGCGGCGCCAGCGCCGCGGCTGCGTTCGTCGCGGCCCACGTGAGCGCGCTCACCGCGCACGGCGCGGACGTCGACCGACCGACTCCATCAGGCGACGCTCCCATCGCGCTCGCGGCCTCGTTGACGCTGTGCCCGGACGCCGTCCTCGACGCGCTCCTGGACGCCGGCGCCACAGCCAGCGGGGTGCACATATCGACCGATGGAGAGGAGGTCGACCTGCTGGCTGGCTGCATGTTCTGTGATCTCTCGACGCACATCGCGCTGCGCCTCATCGACGCGGGCTGCCCCTGGGACGTGCCCTACGGGCCGTTCGGCGACAGGCCCTTCGTGGAGGTCGTGTCTCAGTACAGCCCCGAGCTCGCCCTCGCCCTCGCGACACACCACGAGGCGTTCGCCGAGGCGATCGTCGCGTACCGCGGGTTCAACGGATTCAGCATGCTCGCCGTCGCCGCGCTGGGAGGCTCCGAGCCGCTGGTGACGTGGTTCATGGGGCGAGGCCTGAGACCCGATGAGGTCGGCGTAGACGGTCGAACGCCGCTCGATGTCGCCGGAGAGTACAACCCAGCGCTCGTCGACGTGATGGAGCGTGCGATCGATACGTGAGCGCGAGAGGAGCCTCCGGGCCTAACCCGTCGCGTGGGGGAGGTGCAGCGACGCGCGCGTGCCGTGGCCCAGGCTGCCGTCGATCTCGAGCCGCGCGCCGAGCAGCGCGGCGATGCGGACGCACACCGTGAGGCCGAGGCCGAGGCCGTCGTGGACGCGCTGATCGAAGGCGTCGGCCTGCGAGAACGGCTAGAGGGCGCGAGCCCGCGCCTCCTCGCTCATGCCCTCGCCGGTGTCCTCAACGCTGAAGCAGACCTCGCCGGAGCACTCATCGAGGGCAGCGACTAGGCGGACGTGGCCCTCGTGGGTGAACTTGAGGGCGTTGTCGAGCAGGCCGCGGAGCAGGTGAAGGAGCAACGCCGGGTCGGTCCTCGCGTGGAGGTCCTCGGGGCACTCGAGCTCGAGCGCGAGCCCTTTCTGAGCGGCGAGGCCTTCGAACTCGGCGAGCAGGCCGGAGAGGGACTCTCTGGGCGCGAAGTCCGTTGGCGCGACCTCGAGCGAGCCGGACTCGAGCGAGGTCAGGAAGAAGAGCGTCTCGAAGAGGTGCGACAGGTGCACGGCCGCGCCCAGGATGTGCGCGGCGTCGTCGCTCATCGGGTCCTCGACGCCCTGCTCCTCGAGGATGAGCTCGCTGTAGCCCATGATCGTGTTCAGGGGCGTGCGCAGCTCGTGCGACAGGTTCGCGAGGAAGCGGTTCTTCGCGGCGTTGGCGACCTCGGCCTCGTATTGGGCAGCGCTGGCGCGCTCGCGAAGCTCGCGTTGGGTGTGCGTCTCGGTGGCGAGCTTGGCGTTGGCGTCCTCGAGCAACGACGTGACGAAGGCGCGCTGAGCGTTGGAGGCCGCGAGCAGGACTCCGATGGTCGAGAGCGCGGAGACGCGGTTGACCAGGCTCTGAGAGGCCTGGACGTGCTCGGGGAGCATATTCGTGAGGAGGACGCCCGAGTCGTGGAGTTGCCAGAAGACGACCGCGACGGCGGCGACGCCCGCGGTGACCAGCCACGTCGTCCGCGGGCCGACCATCAGCGTCGCGGCGACGGGCAGCACATAGAGCCATGAGAACATGGGGTCGTAGAACCCGCCCGAGGCCGCGACGTTGACGATGAGCTGGAGGGACAGGATCGCGACGCCCAGCCCGCCCACCAAGACCGGCGAGCGCGTGCGGCGCAGGACCCAGAGGTTCCCGAGCATGAGCACGCCACCCGCGACGATCGAGATCGCGACGGGCCAGACCCCGAGGAGCGCGTAGCGCGCCGCCTGGATCGGACCGACGACGAGGACCGCGAGCAGCACGATCGTGAGCTCGTGGAGACGCCGCCGGATCGACTCGTCGAGTGAGTCGACCTCCAGACCACGCAGTGGCATTGCGCCGATCTTCGCGAACGCGCGATCGGACCATGACGTCACATGCTCGGTCAGACCATCGTCCCGCATGACCCCGACCTCGTCCTGAAGAGCGCGATTGAGCGTTCAGGATAGAGGGTGAGAGCGGAGGACGCCAATGGATCGTAGAGGGAGCGCCACTCGGGCCGTGGCGGCGCGCTCGGAGGGCAGGTTGGCCCTGGCGCGCGGCGGACGTCGTCGGAGTGGTGGACGGGTCTCAGGCGCAGACGTCGCCTGGTCCAGCGACGGAGAGCGCGGCGCCGGTGGTGCGCGCGCGAGCAAGGGAGAGCCACGCCAGCGCGCGCTCTCGGGAGAGGGGGTCGGAGACCATGGCGCGGACGCGGAGCGCGCGGGTGGCCTCGTCGGTCAGCATGCTGAGGGGCTCGGGCTCGAAGCGGAGCTCCTTTCCGCAAGCGAGCATCTCGCCGCGGTCGGTCTCATCGGAGCCGAGCCAGCGCGCGCTGCCTGTGACCTTCCAGCCCGAGTTGATGAGCTGGGCGTACACGCGATCCAGCTCGTTCATGAACTCCGTGCCCTGCATGTGCGCAGAGGCTGCGACGAGTTTGCGGCCCCCTGACGAGAGCTTCCAACAAGAGAGCTGACCTCTGAGTACGCGCAGCGCGGCCGTCGGTGACGTGCCTGATGGCGGCTCGAGAGAGAATCGACCCTGCAAGGTGTATGCGTCTTCCACAACATCCTCCGTTCGTGGCTTCGGCGCGCGCGACCCTCGCGCGCGCCACATTGAATCATAGCAAAAGATAGGGGCGCGGGTCTCTCTGGAAAGAGAGGCCCGCGCCCCTTGGCGTCAAATCAGCTCGCGCCCATCGGGCGCGGCGGTGTAGGAGCCGCGTCCGCCGCTCAGACCACGCAGCGTGCCCGCGTAGCCGAAGAGCTCGGCGAGCGGGACGCGCGCGTTCACGACGACCACGGCGCGGTCTCGGTGCTCCATCCCGAGCACGCGGCCTCGCCGCTTGCTCAGGTCACCGATGACCAGACCGAGCGACTCCTCGGTCGTGACGACCTCGAGCCGCATCATCGGCTCCAGGCGCCTGGGCGCCGAAGCCTCCACGGCCTCCACGAGCGCCTTGGCGGCGCACGAACGGAAGTCGCGGTCGGACGAGTCGTTCTCGTGGAACGCGCCGCCGACCAGCGCCACGTCCACGTCCTCGATGGGCTCACCGAGGATCCCCTGTCTCTTATACACATCTGACGCTGCCG
>CAJXPN010000235.1 GCA_913058025.1 uncultured Myxococcales bacterium
CGAGATTTCTGCCTGTCTCGTGGGCTCGGAGATGTGTATAAGAGACAGCCCCACGGCGTTGCCGGTGGGGTTGGTCTGGACGGAGCGTGGGCGCTGGCGCTCCGCGCTCAACCCGGAGCGCGGCCGCCTGGTGCGTCCGGACGAGTTCATCGCCGTGATCGCCGACGAGTACGAGGCGTCCGCGCCCACGCTCGGCGTCCCTCTCCCCGTGCCTCCGCCCGTCAGCCTGCTCATCGAGGAGGTCGATCCGCCGCTCGTGCGCGTGCTCATCCTCGGGTGGTCCCACAAGGTCCCTACGCTGTTGGCCGAGCTGGACAAGTTCACGAGCCAGCGCCACGAGGTCACGATCCTGACGACCGTGTCGATCGACGAGCGCGCGTTCCAGCTCGCCGGCTACGACCTCGAGCTCGAGCGCGTCGAGGTCTCCCACGTCGAGGGGGACTACAACCTCATGTCCACGTTGCGCGTCGCGAGGCCAGGGGACTTCGAGCACATCGTCATGATCGCGTCGGACTGGCTCTCGAACGCCGAGTCCTCGGACGCGCGCACGATCGTGGGGCACCTGATGTTGCGTGAGCTGTTCAAAGGGGTCGAGGGCCCTCGCCCGGACGTGCTCGTCGAGATCAACGACGCCTCCAACGAGCGGCTCTTCCGGGAGCGCCCGGGCGAGGTCCTCGTGTCGAGCAAGGTCGAGGGCTCGATGATCGCGCAGGTCGCGATGCGTCCGCCGCTGCGCGCGGTCTTCGACGCGCTCTTCGGTCCCGGCATGCCCGAGATCGACTTCCTCCCCGCGATCGAGCTCGGGCTCGACACGTCCCCCAGGACGTTCGAGGAGCTGCGGCTCATCTCACTCTCGGCGGGCGTGCTCGCGCTCGGGGTGAGGCTCGGCGTGGGCCGAAGCGAGCGCGGCGGCGGCGTACAGCTCAACCCCTCGCGCGACGCCGAGTTCGCGCTCACGGAGAAGGACGATCTGATCGTGTTGGTCTACTGATCGAGGGCGGATTCAGGATCGCTCGGGAGCTCGCCCTGTTCGAGAACACCCGCCTCGAGCGCCACCTCGACGCCCTCGGCGACAGGGTCGTCAGGGAGCACGTCGACGAACGCGGGCGGGCTCTGGAGGGCGAACTCCCGGTTGATCTCCTCGGCCACCGGGTCCTTCCACCAGGGGATCTCGAGGTCGGCGGACTGCTCGATCTCGGCGATGACCTGGGCGCCAAGGAGGATGATCGCCGCGGCGAACTCCATCGAGAGCAGCACGATGATCACCGCGCCGATCGAGCCATAGACCACGTTGACCAGTGAGATCGTGGCGAAGTACCAGACCAGCGTGTTGCGTACGATCTCCCACAGGACCGCCGCGATGATCCCGCCGATGACGGCCCTCCGCAGACGCACCTGGGCGGTCGGCATGACCATGTAGATCGAGGTCAGCATGGTGACCAGGCCGCCGAAACCAGCCGCCCAGAGCAGCCAGCTCTCGAGCGCGCCCGTCGACCAGACGAAGGTCCCGAACGTCAGCGTCTTCTCCTCGACGGCCTCGAGGAAGCCCGTCAGCACGGTGAGGAAGAACAGGCCTACGCCCATGACCGCGACGAAGAGGTAGGGCATGAGCGCGTTCACGAGGAAGTGGCGCTCTTCGTGGCGTTTGTGCCCCTTGAAGATCACGGCGAGCGCGTCGGACAGGATGCGAAACGCGATGGAGCTGAAGAAGAGCATCACCCCGAGGCCGATGCCGCCGACCGCGGCGCGGCCGTCCATGAACTCCCCGATCGTCGCGACGATCGTGGCCTCCTGGCCGGGCGCGATGAGGCCGAGTTCGTGGCTGAGCGCGCTCAGGATCTGCTCCTCGCTGAACAGGTTCGACAGCGCGATGAGCGAGAGCGCGAACAGCGGTACGAGCGAGAGCAACGCGCTGTACCCCACGGCCCCTGCGAGCAGGAAGCCCTTGTTGGGCCCGAAGAAGCGCCTGAGCACGCGCCAGAGGAACGACATGAACCTCGGGATGAAGAGCGCGGCTCGTTTTATGATGGTCTCAGTCAAGGTCTAACCACGACAGCGTTAAGTGTCCCTCGCTCTCCGCGGACCTCGACGCGCGCGCCGTCGGCGTGCGCGATGAGCTGGGTGGAGACGCCTCCGTCGAGGTTCAGCGCGTGGGGCGCGCCCGTGGTCTCGATCAGAAAACGGGACCACTCCCAGAGAGTCATACCATGGCTCGTCCCGCTCAACCTCCACGATGATGTGCCGGTCTCGCTCGTCGATGAGTCGGCCGCGGAGATCACGAGCCAGACGGAGTCGTCGCCGATCGCGACCGCGCTGCGCGCTGCGCCGCGCGCGTCCTTCCCCGCGCTGACCACGGACTCGCCGCCGACGACGACCCGGTCGATCGACTGAAGCGCGTGCCGTGGCGGCGAGGTCTTGGCGACCTTTGGCCAGTCGGGCCGGTGGACGAGGGACGCCTTCCCCTTCGCGTCGACGGAGAGCACCCCGGAGCCGCCGCGCCGGCGGTAGGGGCTGAGTGAGCGCCCGTCGGCGATCACGACGCCCATGGGGCGGTAGTCGCCGTCGGGGTCCGACTCGTAGAAGCCTCCGTTGACGATGGCCCACGGGCCATCGGGCTCGGGCTCGAAGACCTCTAGCCCGCCGAGGTCGTCGCGCGCGACGACCTCGGCGCGAGCAGATCGCGCGCGCCACGCGCGGCCGCTCGAGGTCTCGGTGCGCCAGAGCTGTGTGTCGACGACGAGCCCTTCGGCCTCGAGGAGCACCACCGGCGCGGTGTACTGGACGGGGCCCTCGCCCTCGTAGACCTGGGGCTTCTCGGGCGAGGTCTCCGCGTCGGGAGCGGCCGCGCCGAGCCCTGGCGGGGTCGCGTCCTGTGAGGCCTGATGTGAGGGCGAGGCGGGCTCGCACCCGAGCCACCCGAGCGCGATGATGAGAGGTAGGGTTCTCAACGCAGGTGCTCCTCGACGAGCGCGGTGAAGCGCGCGGGATCCTCGATGGGGATGGTGTGACCGACCCCCGTGACCTCGACGTGCTCGCCGCCGCACAGGCGCGCGAGCTCGCGCGCGCCGTCGGCGCCCACGAGCGGGTCCTCGTCCCCCGATATCACGAGCGTGCGCGCGCGCACCCCGCGCGCGAGCACGTCGAGCGCGGGGTAGGCGATCATCGCGTCGAGCAGGCGCCGGAGCCCCTCCTCCTGGTTTCGCTGGACGCTCGCGCGCACGATCCCCTCGAGCAGCCCCTCGTTCTGCTCGAGGAAGCGGTCGCCGAGGATGGCGGGCATGGCCGCCCAGCTCATCGCCTTCATCCCGCCGGCCTCGAGCGCGCCGCGCCAGGACGCGATCGTCACGCGCGCGAGCGCGGTCGGCGCTGCGGTCGCCGAGCAGAGCACGAGCCGGTCGAGCCGGTCGGCCTGGTGGTTCGCGAAGCCGAGCGCGACGCGCGCGCCGTGGCTGAACCCGACGAGGTGCGCGCGCTCGATCTCGAGGTGGTCGAGCAGCGCGGCGAGGTCGCTGGCGTGGCGCTCGATCGTCAGCTCGAGATCGCCCACCGGGGTCTTCCCCTGGCCGCGGGCGTCGTAGGTCACGATCCGCCAGCGCGCGCCCATGGCGCGCGCCAGGCTCTTCCAGTGGAGGGTCGACTGGGACATCCCGTTGAGGAAGACCAGCGCCGGGGCGTCCAGGTCCATCCCGTACGTGGCGTGGTTCAGCTCGAGGCCGTCTTCGGGTCGGATCATCGTGGGCATGTCGTGCTTCTGGGCTCGAGGGGGAGGGCGGCGCGCTTTCTTGACGCGCGCGTCGTCTGAATCGAGAACATAGACAGCTCGTCTCAAGGATCGAGACGGCGCTGGTGTTTTAGGACAGGACGTCATGGCATTGAAAGGGTCCATTGCGCGCTCGCTGAATCTGCTCTTGTGGGTCGTCGTGGGCTGCTCTGGGACACGCGAGGCGTCCCGTGAGGGCGCCGGCGCGAGGATCGCCGAGCGGCCGCCCGCCGCGGCCGTCGACCCGGACGTGATGGTCGGCGAGCCCCCCAGGACGATCGCCGAACCGGCCGCGCCGGATGCGCCGGATGCGCCGGGTGCGCCGGGTGCGCCGCCCGAGGTCGAGCTTGGTGGCAGAGTGTGGCGCGTCGCGGTCGTCTCCGACCTCAACTCGAGCTACGGCAAGACCACCTACAGGGACGAGGTCCACGCCTCGGCGCGTTGGATCGCGCGTGAACTGCGCCCGGACCTCGTGCTCTCCACGGGGGACCACGTCGCGGGGATGAAGCGCGGCGTGGACCTCGACGGCATGTGGGCGGGGTTCCACGCCGCGTTCACCGACGAGCTCGCGCGCGGCGGGGTCCCGTTCGCGCCATCTCCCGGGAACCACGACGCGTCTGCCTATGAGGCGTACTCCCACGAGCGAGAGCGCTTCGGCGCGGAGTGGTCGGCCCGGCGCCCCGACGTGCGCTTCGTCGACGACGCGCACTACCCGTTCCGCTACGCGTTCCGCCAGGGGCCGGCGCTCTTCGTCGCGCTCGACGTGACCGTGGCCAGGCCGCTCTCGGGCGAGCACCTCGCGTGGCTCGAGGCGTTGCTCGAGCGCGAGCGCGACGCGGACGTGAAGGTCGTCTTCGGGCACATCCCGCTGCGCGCGTTCGTGGGCGGGCGGAAGCGGGACGAGGTCGTCAGAGATCAGGACCTCGAGCGGGTCCTGCGGCGCGCGGGCGTCGACGCCTACTTGAGCGGCCACCACCACGCGTACTTCCCGGGCCGGGCGGCGGGGATGCGGATGGTCGCCATGCCCTGCCTGGGCTCGGGCTCGCGCAAGCTGATGGGGACCGACGACGCGAGCGCACGCGGCGTGGTCGTGCTCGAGCTCGACGCCTCCGGCGTGCGCTCGGTCGAGTCTCACACCAGCGGCTCCGGCTTCGCGCGCGTCGTGCCTCGCGGGGAGCTCCCCGAGCGGGTGGGGCAGGGCGACCAGGAGGTCTGGCGAGACGACCTCACGCCCTCACCCGCGATCGCGTCCTCCCGTCCGCAGCTCTTCACGTCACAGCGCGCACCGTCTATGCTCTCTTCTTCGACCCTCACCGACCCCCATGAAGAGGCCAAGAATTGAGTGACGGATCACACAGCGGCAGCTCGCTGCTCGAGCTCCTGCGCGAGACCGGCGACGACATCGCGCGCAACCGCCGCATCTTCTGCAACCGTGACCTGGACCTGAGCGAGATCGACGCCATCGGCTTCGACATGGACTACACGCTCGCGGCCTACGCCCAGGAGGCGCTCGAGGACCTCTCCATCGAGCTGACCGTCGACCGCCTCATCAGCGAGCGCGGTTACCCCGAGGCGATCCGCGAGCGCGTCCACACGATGCCCGGGTTCGCCATCCGCGGGCTCGTCATGGACACCGAGCTGGGCAACGTGCTCAAGCTCGACTCCTACCGCAACGTCTCGCGCGGCTACCACGGCTTCCGCGAGCTCTCCGAGCTCGAGGAGTCCACCTACCGCTCCGAGGCGATCCGCTTCAACGGCGAGCGCTACGCGCTCGCCGACACGCTCTTCGCGCTCCCCGAGGTCACGATGTACGCCGCGCTCGTGGCGTTCCTCGAGGAGACCGAGGGTGAGCGAGAGAGCTGGAGGCAGGTCTACGACGACGTCCGCTTCAGCATCGATCTGGCGCACCGTGACGGCTCGCTCAAGGCCCGGATCATGGCCGACACGCCCCACTACGTCACCCGCTCCGAGGGGCTCGCGCGCGCGCTCCACCGGCTGCGCTCGTCTGGCAAGCAGCTCTTCGTGCTCACGAACTCGTGGCCCAGGTACACCGACCACTTGATGGGCTACCTGCTCGACGACATGCGCCCCGAGTACCCGAGCTGGCGCAACTACTTCGACATCATCATCGCCGCGGCCCAGAAGCCCGACTTCTTCACCGAGCCGGGCGCGCTGTTGCGCTCGGGCGACGACTACGAGCCCGGCGCCGAGGCCGCGGCGGGGCCGCTCGAGGGCGACACGATCTACATGCACGGCAACTCGCGTGACCTGATCGAGCGCACCGGCTGGACGCCCTCTCGCACGCTCTACGTGGGCGATCACATCTACGGCGACATCCTGCGAAGCAGGAAGTCGGCTTGGCGCACCATGATGATCGTCCAGGAGATGGAGTCCGAGCTCGAGCACGCCGACGAGACCCTCGAGCAGCTCACGAGCATCCGCGAGCTCGAGGTCGCCGTGGAGCGCGTGACCTTCGAGCTCGCCTACGACGAGTGGCTCTCGAACAACCTCGACGCCGCCCTCGACGCGATCCCCAGGGCCGCCGCCCGCGGCGACCGCGACGAGCTCGAGCGCATCGCGCGCTCCGAGCTCAAGCGCGCCCGCGAGGACGGCCGCCGCCGCCGCCGTGACCTGCTCGAGCGCCTGCTCAAGGCAGAGCGCGCGCTCGACGACGATCGCAACCCCTACTGGGGCCCGATCTTCAAGGCGTACAACGCGAACTCGGTCTTCGGAGAACAAGTCGAAGACTTCGCGTGTTTGTACACCAGCAGCGTCTCGAACCTCGTCTACTACTCACCCATGCACACGTTCCGCGCGCCGCGCCGTCCGATGTCGCATGAGCGAGGGTGAGCGAGACACCGGACCTCCACCCATCATGGGAGCACGCGCGATGACACACCACGCCAAGACGACCCGCCTCGCGCGGTCCCTCACGCTCGCGCTCACCGCGCTCGCGATCGCCGCCCCGGCGTCCGCCTCGGCCGAACCCGACGCGCTCTGGCTCGAGGCGAAGGGCTCAAAGAAGCGCTCCGCGCCGTCGGTCTCCAAGCTCGCCCGCGAGCTCAGCCCCGCCGTCGTCAACATCATCGTCGTCATGCGCGAGGAGGATGGTCTGTCTCTTATACACATCTACGAGCCCACGAGACAGGCAGAAATCTCGTATGC
>CAJXPN010000236.1 GCA_913058025.1 uncultured Myxococcales bacterium
GAGGCCCTTGGCCGCGGCCTCCCGGACGCGGTCGATCGGGTCGCGCAGCAGGTCCTCGAGCGCGTCGACGACGCGCGCCTTGTCGCCCCGGTCGAGGTAGCGGGCGAGGTGCCCGAGCGCCTGCGCCGCGGAGGCGCGGGTGCGGTTGGGGGCGTCGCCGTAGGCGGTGCGCGCCTGGATGTGGGGCGCGGCGTCGGCGCGGCGGGTCTTGGCGAGGCCGTGGAGCGCGCCCGACTCGGGGAAGCTCGCGTAGTTGTCCTGCGTGGACGCGTCGACGAGCAGGTCGAACGGCGCGCGGTCGCCCCACGCGCCGAGCGCGGAGTAGGCGGCCTCGGCGGCGCGGTAGGGGAGGCCGGCGTCGAGCTTGGCGAGGAGCGCGTCGAGGATGGGGACCTCGCGCAGCCCGCCGGCGGCCCGGACGAGGTGCTCGAGGACGAGCGGGTCCTGCTCGAGGGCGATCCAGCCAGCGAGCAGCGCGCCTGCGTGGCGCGTGTTCGTGGAGGCGAGCGCCTTGGCGAGCTGGTCGCGCACGCCCCAGAAGGGCTCGGCGCGGTAGGCGGCGTCGAGCGCGTCGAGGTTCTTGCGGCCGCCCTTCTTGGCGAGCTCGTGGGCGGCGTCGACGCGGCCGATGACGTCGGGCGCGCCGGTGAGCTGGGCGCGCAGGAGCGCGTCGCCCGGGTTGAACGAGAGCTTGATGACGAGCGCGTTGTGCGGGTCGACGCGGACCATCTCGGGCTCGGCGTCGAGCGTGACCGTCGCCCAACCCTTCTTCGAGGTCATCGACACGGTGGTCGTGGAGAGCTCGCCGCCGACCATCCAGCCGACCACGACGTCCATGTGGAACGCCTCCTCGGTCTGGGTCTGCTCGAGCGCGAACGTCGCCGTCTTCTTCTCGGCGTCCCAGGTGTAGGTGACCTCGAGGCTGGGGTAGCCGGGGGAGAGGAACCACTGGTCGAAGAAGCGCACGAGCGAGCGCCCCGAGATCTCCTCGAGGGTCTTGCGGAAGTCGTCTGTCTCGACGTTCTGGCCCATGAACTCGTCGACGTAGGCGCGCACGCCCTCCCAGAAGACGTCGTCGCCCAGCAGCTTGCGCAGCATGTGCAGCCGCGCGCCGCCGCCCGGGTAGAGGTGGCGGTCGTACATGTGCCAGGAGGTCTCGAACTTGTTCGTGACGATGGGGCGCTTGTAGGAGCCGTCGGCCTCGCTGAAGTAGGCGTTGCGGTTACGCCAGAAGTCGTAGAGGAGCTCGTCGTCGCCGTGGGCGTGCTCGAGCCAGCAGCTCTCCATGTAGGTCGCCCAGGACTCCTTGAGCCAGGCGTGGGAGAAGTCGCGGCAGACGATGGCGTCGCCGAAGTAGGAGTGCGCCATCTCGTGGATGTTGATCTGGTCGACGAGCCAGGTCCACTCGCGCGCGAGCGTCTCGTCGATCACGAAGACGTCGTCCCAGCTCACCAGCGAGATGTTCTCCATCGCGCCGCCGTAGCCAGGCAGCGCGAACTGGAAGTACTTCGGGTAGGGGAAGGGCTGGCCGAGCTTCTCGGTGATCCACTCGAGCATCTCACCGGTCCGGCCGAACGAGCGCAGGAGGTTCTCCTCGGTGCGCGTGTGGTCGCCGAAGTACGCGATGGGCAGGCCCTCGTGCTCGCCGTCGTCGGCGCGCGTGAAGTCGCCGATGGCGAAGCAGGTGATGTAGCTGGGGCACGGGTAGTCGAGCTTCCAGTGCGCGGTCTTGGTGCCGTCGCCGTGGTCCTCCTCGGACTCGAGCGCGCCGTTGGCCAGGATCGAGAAGCTGGCGTCGGCGCGCAGGTGGAAGTCGAGCGTGCAGCGCACGTTGGGGAGGTCGACGCACGGGAGCCAGTGGCGCGCGCGCTCGGTCTCGTGGTCGGTCGCCGCGTAGCGCGCCGCGTCCGGGTAGGCGGGGTCGGGCGCGGAGAAGAACAGGCCGCTGACGGGCTCGTGGACGGCGTAGGTCACCGCGACGCGGCGGCGCTCGGCGTAGGTGAAGGGCTCGTCCCAGGTGATCGAGAGCTTGGCGCCGTCGTAGGTGTGGGTGAGCGCGTGGCCGTCGGGGTCGACGACGGACTCGATGTCGAAGTCGACGGCGTCGAGCGTGAGCGTGCGGGGGCCGGCCTGGCGGGCGAACGCGGTCGTGGTCACGGTGCCCGCGGCGCGCTTGCCCGCGACGTCCACGGCCAGGTCGATGTCCAGGTGCGTGGGCTCGATGGACAGATCCGGCGGGAAGTGCAGCGGCGCGTCCTTGCTGGAGAATCCTTCGGAGTGGGCGCGGCGGCAGCCGCAGACGTGGTCGTGGATCAAGGGCATGTTCGTTCTCGAGCGTGGGTTCGATGTGGGTCGTTCTTTACGTCAACGCGCCGAATGTAGTGCGCCCCACCGCATCAATCGAGAGGCGGACCACATTTATTACCGCGCACGCGACATCCTACATAGAGAAGGCGTGGAGAGGACGAACGGAGAGGAGCGTGAAGATGCGCAGGATGATGTGTATGGCGGCGGCGTTGAGCGTGTTCGGGTGCGGTGAGCGCGACGAGCCCGACGACGCGCGTTGGGAGGTCTCTCCGCCGCTGGCGCTGCTCGACGTGCGCGTGATCGACTTCGCGCCGACGCGTGTCGGCGCGGTCGCGTCCGCCGTGGTCCGCGTGACGAACGCGGGCGATTCTCCTCTGCGCGTGGAGTCCGCCGAGATCGAGGGGACCGACGAGTTCGAGCTCAGCCCCGCGCCGTGGGTGGGCGTGGTGGAGCTGGGCGCGGGCGAGAGCCGCGCCCTCGCGGTGGCCTACGTGCCGCGCGACCGCGGCGGGGACGAGGGCGCGCTCGTGCTCGAGACGAACGCCACGGACGCGCCGATGGTGCGGCTGCCGCTGAGCGGGGAGGGCACCCGGCCGTCGCCGCTGGTGGAGGCGCCGCTGGAGGTCACGCTCACGCCGGCGCGCGCGCTCGAGAGCAGCGACACGGTCTTCTCGATACGCAACGCTGGCGAAGCGGAGCTGCTGCTCGAGGGCCTGACGGTCGAGGCGGTCCAGCCAGGTGACCTCACCATCCGCTACCCCGACCCCGACGCGCCCAACGACGACTCTCGCGACACGTCGGTCGCCTCGCCCGGGCTGAACCCGGGCGATTCGCTCCTCATCCGCGCGGTGTTCGCGCCCGAGCGCCCGGGCTCGTACGTGTTCACGATGAGGTGGTCGACGAACGACCCGACACGCGAAGAGCTCGCGATCGAGCTCAGCGGCCAGGCCAGCGAGCCCGAGCAGACAGGGCCGGGCAACTGCCCCGTCGCGGACGCGAGGGCGTCGCGCGTGGAGGACGAGGACGGGCGGTTCGAGTCCTACCTCGAGGCGCCCGCGGGCTCGGTCGTCCAGCTCTACGGGCTCGCGAGCTACTCCCCGCTGGGTGTCGACGTCGAGCGCTACGAGTGGGAGATCGTCGAGCGCCCCGAGGGCTCCACGGTCTTGCTCATGCCCAACCCGCGCACGCCCACGCCGCGCATGTTCCTGGACGCGCCCGGCTCGTACCGGTTCACGCTCAGCGTGTTCGACGCGTTCGGGCGAGAGTCATGCGAGCGCTCCGAGGTCGAGGTGGTGTCGATCCCGGCGCCCTGAGCGCTCTCCAGGAGGCGAAACCGGCCCCTGGGCTCGCCAGGGCCACGCTGCGGGCTCTCCCCGCGTCACCCCCACTAATATACAGGCGCGACGCTGGCGGCCCGTAGGTGGCCTCTACGCGTTCGTCGCCGACCAGGGCGTGTGGACGACGTGGAGCGTGGGGCGCGCCCCACGGAGCGCGTCGATCCCCTCCTGGGTGAGCTCGCCGCCGCTCACGTCGAGGTGACCGAGCTTGGGGAGGTTGGGAGAGGCCGCGATGGCGAGCGCGGTGCCGTCGTCGAGTTCGTCGTAAGAGAGCCGCAGCGTCCTCAGGTTCGGCAACGCCTCCGAGGTGGCGATGTGGGCCGCTCCGATGGGGCCGGCGGTGTGCGACTCGAGGACGAGCTCGCGCAGGTTCGTCAGGTGCGGGGTGTCGAGCAACTTGGCGACGTTGTCGTGCCCGAGCGTGACGTCCTCGAGGTGGAGCACGTCGAGGGTGGCGATGGAGCGCGAGCTCGAGATCTTGTGCGCGTAGGTGTAGCCGCGGTGCAGGTAGCGGCGGCCGTCGACGTGGAGCGCGCAGACGCGCGGGAAGAGGCGCGAATCGAGCCGCTCTTTGACGAGCCTGGGGGAGGAGGTGCGCAGGCTCAGTCGGAAGCGTGCGAAGGGCGCGATCGTCGACCAGGTCGCGAGCGTGTCGAGCCCATGGACAGTGGTCAGCGGGAAGTCCCAGCCGCGCCCGACCCCGGTGAGGTAGGGGATCCAGACGTCGCGGTACGACTCCGGATCGAGCTCTCGTTGCCGCTCGATGAGCGCGCAGAGTTCGTGTGCGCGCGCAGCGTCCATACCAGTGTGGACGAGCTCTCGCAGCTCGCCGAAGAGGTCGCTCATGTGTCGGCCGTCGGAGTGAGGTGTTCTTTGATGAGAGACCATAATGACGGTCACGAGCCACGGCGCCAGCGCCTCTGGAGCTGAGGCTGGGCTCAGTATTCTCAAAGAACCACGAGAAATCTTTTGACGTTGAGTGTCATGTTGTTTGTCTCTATCTGCGTTGGCGGCGAAGTCGCCCCCAAACGAATCGAGGAGCCAAGACCATGAAGAACGCGACGAAGAGCATCCTGACGATCACGATGATGGCGATGGCGTCGGCTCCGGCGACCGCGTCGGCCGCGTCGCTCTTCGAGGAGGGTGAGCAAGAGCCCTTGTCCCTGGGCATGCTGTCGACGTTGGCCGAGAACAAGTTCGAGGAGGACATGGGCGCGCTCCTGGGAGGCTGGGTCGGAGGTTCGCTCGGCTTGGGGGTTAACCTGGCCGCCGCTGGCATACCCCAGGGCGAGCAAGGCCTCTTGCTCATGTGCGGCTCGGTCGCCGCGGGTGGTCTCATCGGCTGGGTGATGCCGTGGGAGGGGACGCAGGGGCTCAACATGTTGCCGCTGGTGGACGAGAGGGGTCGGATGTCGATGTCGATGTCGGGACGGTTTTGAGGTTCAGGTGCTGAAGGCGTGCGCGAGCCGGAGGTTCGGGCACGTCCGTACGCGCTCCCTGGCGTCGTCGGAGATCCCGTTCGAGCCGATGAGGAGAGACGCCAGGTTGGTCATGGCGGGTCCGTTCGCGAGCGTCAGCGCGCCTTCGTCGCCGAGCTTGTTCGAGCAGACGTCGAGCTTGCGCAGGCCCGTGAGGTTTTTGGACTCGGCGAGCGCGCGGGCGCCGTGGTGGGTCAACCCGCAGTAGGACATGCGCAGGACGCGGAGGTTGGACAGGTGTGGGGACGAGGCGATGGCCCTGGCGGCGCCGTCGCCGACGTACGTGAAGCCTAGCCCGAGCTCTTCGAGGTGCTCCGCATGGGGGGAGTTCACGAGCGCGGCGACGCCGTCGGCGCCGGGTTGGTTGCCATGGAGGTCGAGCCGTCGCAGCGCGGTGACGTGTTCGGACTCGGCGAGCGCCTTGGCGCCGTCGGGCTCGATCTTCCACTTATGGATCTGGAGGTTGGTCAGGCTCGACATGTGTGGCGACGACGCGATCGCGTGTGCGCCGTCGGGGACGGGCTGCCCGACGTCGAGGTCGAGGGAGCGGAGCGAGGCGGCCGCTGGAGAGCGGACGTAGGCGACGGCGTCGTCGGCCTCGGCGTCGAACATGGCGCGCAGCGTGCGCAGGTTGGGGAGCGACGCGGTCGCCGTGAGCGCGGCGAGGCCCTTGCGCTTGGCGTTGGCGTTGAGGACCTCGAGGCGCTCGATGGCGGTGAACGCGCCCGAGTGCGCGATGTGTTGGACGCCCTTGTCACGGATGGGGTTCCCGTAGAGGCACAGCGCGGTGAGGTCGCCGCCCACGTCGCCCTCGGCGAGCGCCTCGATGCCTGCGGTGCGCACGCCGTTCTGCCACAGCGTGAGCTCGCGCAGGGCGGGGAGGTCGCCGGTGGCGAGGGCGCGGACGCCGTCGTCCTTGAGCTTGTTCTCGTGGAGGACGAGGCGTTCGAGCGAGGGGAGCGTGCCTGCCTTCGCGATCGCCTCGCCGCCCTCCGGGCCGGTGGGGTCGAAGTTCACGGCGAGCGACCGGAGCGCGCCGAGGTGCTCGGAGTCGAGCAAGGCCTCGAGGCCCTCCGCGCGGAGGTTGTTTCGGTCGAGGACGAGCTCTTCGACGTGTGCCATGCGCGGTGATGAGGCGATGAGTCGGGCGATGGCGAGCCCGGCCTTGCGTGTCGTGCCGACGCGGTGGAGCTCGAGGTGGGTGACGCGCGTGAAGGACGGCGACTTCAGGATCGCCTCCAGGCCGACGGGGTTGCCCGCGAAGTAGAGCGAGAACTTGGCGAAGGGCAGGAGGTCGCTCCAATGGTCCAGGTCCTGCGCGCGGACCTCGCGCAGCGGCACCTTAAGGTCTCGTGTGACGCCTTCGAGGTAGGGGATCCACTCTTCGCGGTAGAGGTCGGGGTCGGCCTCGTTCTGAAGCGCGATGAGGTGGAGCAGGCGCTTGCGGTCGAGCTCACGTTCGAGGCCCGTGTGGACGAGCTCGCGCAGTGTGCCGAAGAGGTCGCTCATGTCAGTCGCCTGGTTGGGGATGTCGTCGGTGACGCGCCGTCTCGGTGTGATGGTAAGCCCGGTGCGAAACGAGGCGCCAGCACCTCATTCGTGAACCCACGAAGAAACATATTGACACCAGGTGCCATTGTGGCTATTTCTCTCTTCGTCAGCGGCGCCGCCGCCACCAGATAACGAAGAGAAGGAGCCCGAGCCATGAAGAACACGACGAAGAACATCCTGATGATCACGATGACGGTGTTCGCGATGCTGTGTGGACCCTGTCTCTTATAC
The DNA here is from genome assembly GCA_913058025.1 of uncultured Myxococcales bacterium. Lineage (GTDB taxonomy): Bacteria > Myxococcota_A > Bradymonadia > Bradymonadales > Bradymonadaceae > CAJXPN01. Next base: position 6,905 of record CAJXPN010000236.1, read on the forward strand.
ACATCTCCGAGCCCACGAG
>CAJXPN010000237.1 GCA_913058025.1 uncultured Myxococcales bacterium
CGGCAGCGTCAGATGTGTATAAGAGACAGCGACCGCCCAGACGCAGAGAGGGCGGGGCCACTGGCCCCGCCCTTTCCGTGTCAGGCTCTACTCAGCGGACCGGCGAGCTCACTCGCAGGCGCCCACGGCGAGCGAGGCGAGCGGGTGGCCGGGGCCCTGGGGCTCTGCGCAGCCGTCCTCGCCCGGGGCGGGCTCGCAGGAGGTCGAGACGTCGGACTCGGCCTCGATGAGGCACTGGTCGGCGGAGGCGTCGTGGGTGATGGAGGCGGCGGTCGAGGAGATCTGGAGGTCACCCGAGACGACCTTGACGCCGGACTCGGAGAGCTCGAGGGCGGGGGTTGCGCCGGAGAGGAGGATGGCGATGGTGTCGTCGAGCATCCAGTCCTGGCTGTCGTCGAGGTCGGAGAACGCTGCGCGGGCCTTGCCGAGCGCGAACATCAGCGAGAGGTCGAGCTTGGGGGAGACCGTGAGCGTGACGACGTCGTCGCGCTCCGAGATCGTGAGGTCGAGGGCGCGGCCGTCGGCGGGGTTGAGGTCGAGGCCGAAGACGCGCTCACCGTCCACGTCGAGCGTGGTGGTGTCGGCGCCCAGGCCCACGCCCTCGAGCTCGAGGAGCTCCTGGCCGACGCTGAAGAGCGCCTTACCGGTCACGCCGCCCAGGTGCAGGTCGTAGACGTGGCTCGTGGCCTCCTCCTCCTCGAGCTCGATGTCGGGGCCGCCCGGCTCGGACTCGGAGGGGGAGTTCTCGGCGGGGAAGAGCGCGTCGATGGCGCCCCACTGGATGTCGGCGGTGAGCGTCTTGGCGGCCGCGTCGGCGGTGAAGGTCGCCGCGGGCGAGGCCTTGGCGACGCGGACGTCGTAGCCCTCCGTGGCGTTGGCGATGGCGATGGCGCCGAGGACGCTGGCCTCGACGGTGAACGTGTCGGCCGACGCCGAGCGGAGCTCGAGGCGGCCGCGGCCCTCGAAGGTCTCGGGGATGTCGGGGAGCTCCTCGCCCATCACGCCCGCGGCGTAGATCGCCGTGGACTTGATGCCGCCGAGGTCGGCCTCTAGCGCGAGGCGGTCCTGCCAGACGTCGAAGGAGACGGGGTTGTGGCGGTCCGGGCCGACGAGGAGGTCGATGGAGACGTCGCCAGCGGCCGGCGAGGTCACCGCGAGGCGGATCTGGAGGTCGTCGACCGAGGAGACGCAGTCGGAGTACTCGGCGGCGTCGCTCTCCTGGAGGTCGGCGCACAGGGTCGAGCCGCGGAGCAGGTAGACGAGCTCGTCGCCCGAGGACGTCTCGACGTTCGACTCGGTGAAGACGTAGCCCTCGAGCGCGGCCTGGAGCGCGTCGGTGCCGGCCTCGAGCTCGGCGTCGATGTCGACGGGCTCGGGCTCGGAGCACTCCTCGATGAACTCGCCGTTGGTGTCGGTGCTGCCCCAGCACTCCGACTCACCGGCGGTCGCGCCGTCGACGACCTCGGAGAACATCTCGCTCTCGGCGAGGAAGAGGTACGAGGTCAGCATGCGCGAAGAGATGAGCTCGGTGTTCGCCGTGATCGCGTCACGCGCCGTGGCGTTGTCGACGGGCTCGCCGCTCTCGGGGCCGCAGGCGGCGAGCGCGGTGGCGACGAGGGTGAGTCCGAGGGCCTTGATCATCGAGTCGGTGTTGATACGCATCTCTGAGCTCCTTTGCATTTTACGGGGTACATACTGGCGACATCGTTTCAGTGAGTCGTCGCGACACCCAATCGTTGTGCAGTTGGCGTGCCAGGCCAGACGGATAAAACAAACAACCCTTTAAAAACAACTAGATACAGCGACATATGGGTTCCTCTTCATCCCGGCGCCTGCGCCTCATCCCCTCACGGTGGTCAACGCGTACCCCACCACCGCGGCACGAATGCCCGGAGGGCGACGCAGGTGCGCAGCGAGGTCTCAGAAGACGTGCTCGCGAGCCTGTACGCTGAGGATGCTGCCGTCGTCGGCGCACCACGCGGTCAGGCGGCGGCCGTAGACGGCGCCGGTGTCGACCTGGATGATCTTGCGGCTCTGGACGTGCTTGACGCGTTCGAGCGGGGTGTGACCCGAGACATGGACGCGCTCGGGGTCGGGCGCGTTTGAGGGCAACGCTCGGCTCCACATGCTCCGGTCGGAGGCCTTGCGAAACGCGTCGCGGGCGTCCTGGTCGGCGTCTGCGCCGGGGCGCCCCGCGCGCAGCAGCTCGAGCTGGGCCCTGGTGGCCAGCGCGTGGGTCGCCACGACGCCGTCCGCCTCCCAGTGGTAGGGCAGCCCGACGAGGAACCGGAGGTCGTCCGCGGGCAGCGTCCACGAGGACGTATCGTCGGGGTCGCAGCCGTAGCTGCGCAGCGTGTCGTAGCCGCCCTGCCCTTGCCACATGTAGCGGCGGAACTGCCGGTAGTCTTCCAGTGAGAGCGCGCGCGCGAAGCCTCGCTCGCCTTCACCGTCGCGCGCGACGGTCGAGAGCTCGGGGGCGGGGCTCGGCGCGACGACGGCGGGCCACGGCGCCAGATCCCAGAGCACGGTGAGCATGATCGCCTCGTGGTTCCCCATGATCACCGAGTGCGTGCCCGCCTCGACCCCCTCGCGCATGTGCGCGACGACCTGCGCGGACTCGGGTCCGCGGTCGACGAGGTCACCGAGCGAGACGTGGTGAGGCGTCACGCCATGGCGCGTGGCGTGGCGAGCGATCTTGGCCTCGAGCGCGACGAGCTCGTCGTGGCACCCATGGACATCGCCGATGATGTAGTTCCAGGTCTCGACGCTCATCGCATCTCTCCGCCGTGGGGTTCTCGTGTCGAGCGTCGAAGATGCCGCCTGGGCGCCGCGAACGCAAACGATGCGCGTCGGTGTCGCGCGCGGCTCGACCGGAGATCACGGCGGCGTGGCCGTGAACGTCTCCGTCCCGCCGAAGGCTCGGATCACGACCTCGCTGTTGCCACCATCCACCTCGCCTTCATACCCACGCCGCTCACGCTTCGTTTCGTCATGGAGGTCGACATAGTCACCTGGTGCCTCGACGTGGGCGACGAAGGCACCCGGCGCCCTTGCCGTGCACAATCACTCGACATGTCCTGGTGAAACGAAACACACGCGAGCGAGGTTTCGGTGGTCTTGCGTTGATCCTCGCGTCGGTTCAGAACTTGCTGTGGAGGTCCGAGGGTACGTGTACGTGAGCAGAACGTGAGGGAGGAGCGAATGGGAAGCAGACGCCGAAGGTCGAACCCGAACATGGAGATGAAGAGTTTCCATGGGATCTTGAGCAGCTCGGAGAAGATGTTCGCGTTCTTCGAGCTGCTCGAGCGCGCCGCGCCCGCGGGGTCGTCGATCCTGGTGAGGGGTGACACGGGGACGGGCAAGGAGCTCGTAGCGAGGGCAGTGCACGCACTGAGTGAGAGGAAGGATCAGCCGTTCCGCGCGCTCAACTGCGCGACGCTGAGCCCGGAGTTGCTGGCCTCGGAGCTCTTCGGCCACGTCAAGGGAGCGTTCACGGGCGCGATCCAGAACCGCGACGGGCTCTTCAAGCTCGCGGACCGCGGGACGTTGTTCCTCGACGAGTTGGCGGAGATGCCGCTCGACGTCCAGGCGCGTTTGCTGCGCGTGCTCCAGGAGCAGGTGTTCGTGCCGATGGGGGGGACGCGGCCGGTTCGAGTGGACGTGAGGATCGTGTCGGCGACGCTCCGCTCGCTGCGCGGCGCGGTCGCCGAGCGCAGGTTCCGCGAGGACCTCATGTACAGGGTCCGGGTGATCCCGCTGTTCCTGCCGTCGCTGGTGGAGCGAGGTCCCGACATCGAGGGGTTGCTGTGGCACTTCATCGAGCGCTTCAACGCGACCTCGACGAAGCGGCGCGTCCGCTACATCGAAGAGGAGGCGCTGGAGGCGATCATGGCGTACCCGTGGCCTGGCAACGTTCGGGAGCTCCAGAACGTCGCGGAGTATGCGTTCGTCCTTGGCCGGGGCGACACCATCACGCTCGGAGACCTGACCCCGGAGCTCCGCGAGGAGGAGGCGCCCAGTGCCACGAGCGTGGATCAGGCGGAGACCGCGCGCGACATCGAGCGGGAGCAGCTCCTGGACGCGTTGCGTCGCGCGAAGGGGCGGCGGGAGTTGGCGGCCGAGCTCATGGGGGTCTCCCGGACGACGCTGTGGCGGAAGCTCAGGGAGCACCAGATCGCCTGAACGACGGGCTAGCGCTCGAGCGCGTTGAGCATCCTGAGCTGATCGAGGGCGTCCCGGATCGCGCGTCGGCACTCCTGGTGGGTGCACTCGTTGGCTAGCCCGAGCAGCATCCCCTGGTGGACGATCGCGACCGTGGGGACCTGGTGGATCCTGAACCAGGAGGCGACCTCGGCGCCCTCGCCCTGGGTCTCGACCACCCCGACGCGCAGGCCGATGCCTTCGACGGCGCGCTCGAATTTGGCGATGATCTCGGGGCACGCGTCGCGCCGCTCCACGAACAGCGCGACGACGAAGCCGTTGGCCTGTGAGGGCAGAAGGAGGCGCCTCGCCTCCGAGCTGTCGAGGGTCTCGACGTCCATGATGTGACTCCTGTGTGGTTGGGGTGTACCAGGGCTGGAGGTCAGCTCGCGGAGGCGAGGGCGGAGAGGCCCTCTCGGATGGGCTCGTCATGGAGCGGCGGGGCGATCGAGGACCAGGCGTCGACGACGCGCTCGACGACGCGCTCGGGCGGGACGTGCACGCCGAGCACGCCGTGGCCGAGCATGTCGCGCACGGGGCCGCGCACCGTGCTCAACCAGAACTCGACACCGGACGCGTCGAGGGTGGCGGCCAGCTCGGCGAGCGCGGAGGACCCTGACGCGTCGATGGAACCCATCGCGCTGGCGTCGAGGATCACGGCGCGGGTCTCCTCGGACACGAGCCCGCGCACGGCCTCCTGGAGCATCGAGGAGTTGGCGAAGAAGAGGGGCGCGTCCACGCGCACGACGACGACATCGCCGCGGACCTGTGCGTCCTCTCGCCGGGTCACGTCTCGGAAGACGTCGGTGCCGGGGAGCATGCCGAGGACGACCACGTTGGGCCTGGAGCTCGAGAGCACGAACCAGAGCAGGCTCGCCGCGACGCCCAGCCCGATGCCCTGCTCGATCCCGAGCGCCAGGGTAGCTCCGAACGTCAGGCCCATGAGCGCGAAGTCGGCGCGCGAGGTCGCCCACAGGTGCCTGGCCTCGGCCACGTCGATGAGGCCGAAGACGGCGGTCATGATGATCGAGGCGAGGACGGCCTTGGGGAGGTAGTAGAACAGCGGCGTGAGCAGCAGCAGGCTCACGGCGACGACGACGGCGGTGATCAAGCCTGCCAGGGGCGAGCGCGCGCCCGCCTGGGCGTTGACCGCGGTGCGAGAGAACCCGCCGGTGACCGGGTAGCCCAGGAAGAAGGCGCCGCCGACGTTGGCGAGGCCGAGCGCGCGGAGCTCCTGGTTGGCGTCGATGTCGTAGCCCCCCTGGCGCGCGAACGCCTTGGCCACGGCGATGCTCTCCATGAAGCCCACGAGCGAGATGGCGAGCGCGGTAGGGAGCAGCCCCGAGAGGGCCGCGAGGCTGACCGAGGGGATGCTCGGGCGCGGCAGACCCGAGGGGACCGCGCCGACGATGGCCACGCCAGACTCGTGGAGCGAGAGGCCCCAGACCGCGAGCGTGCCGACCCCGACGACGAGCAGAAACCGAGGGAACCTCGGCGACTTGCGCTTGAGCGCCATCAACGTGATCACGCTGACGAGCGCGATGGCGAGGGTGGCCACGTGGACGCCCGACGCCTGCGAGATCGCGCCAGCGATGATCGTGTGGACGTGGTGGGAGCGCGGGATCTCGAGCCCCAGGACGTGCTTGAGCTGTGAGAAGCCGATGATGAGCGCGGCGGCGGAGGTGAACCCCGCGATGACCGGGTGAGAGAGGTACTTCACGAGGAAGCCGAGCCTCGCCACGCCCATGAACGTCTGCATGACGCCGACCATGAGCATGAGCAGGGAAGCGTAGGCGGCGTAGAGGACCGGGTCGTCGCCAGCGAGCGGCGCCACGCCGGCGGCCACGAGCAGCGACACCATCGCCACTGGCCCGACGGCCAGCGAGCGGGAGCTCCCGAGCAGCGCGTAGATCGCGGTGGGCACGGTCGAGGCGTAGAGGCCGACGATGGGCTCGAGCCCGGCGAGCATGGCGTACGCCATCCCCTGGGGCACGAGCATCACGGCGGTGGTGAGCCCGGCGGTGAGGTCGCCGCGGAGCGACTCTCGATCGCTGGTCTTGAGCATCCGAAGCAGGGGTAGATCAAGCGACATCGCTGGACCTCCTGTCGCTGAAGGCGACCTCGAGGACGTGGAACGAGCTCATACCGATGACCATGGCGCCGACGAACACGAGGACCTCGGCGGCGGCCCAGACGCTGGAGACGAGGGCGGGGCCCGGGCAGAAGCCCCCGAGGCCCCAACCCGCGCCGAAGATCGCGGCGCCGACGACGAGCCGCTGGTCGATGTCGCGCCGACGCGGGATCCGGAACCTATCGCCGAAGAGCGGGCTGTCTCGCCTGAGGACCAGCTTGAACAGGACCATGTGGACCGCGATCGCGCCGACCATGACGAAGGCCAGGCTGGGGTCCCAGTCTCCGGCGAGGTTGAGGAAGCCGATGACCTTGTTCGCGTCGGTCATGCCGGAGACGCCGAGGCCGAGCGCGAACACGAGGCCGGAGAAGAAGATCGAGACGAGAGACCTCATCATGCACCTCCCTGGAGCAGGTGGGCGCCGGTCGCGACGAGCGCCCCGGTGAACATGAAGCTGAGCGTGGCGACCACCGAGCGAGGTGAGAGCCTCGTCAGGCCGCAGACCTGTCTCTTATACACATCTCCGAGCCCACGAGACAGGCAGAAATCTCGT
>CAJXPN010000238.1 GCA_913058025.1 uncultured Myxococcales bacterium
TGTCTCGTGGGCTCGGAGATGTGTATAAGAGACAGGTCCCACCCAGCGCCGCCTCGCGCGCCGCCTCTCCCGGGTCCAGCCCGAGCACGGCCGTCTGCTCCTCGCACCGGTCTCGCCTGAACTTGCAGGTCGGCGCCTTGCAGTTGCGCGGCTCCTGCATGTAGTGGGGCGGCTCGTACACGTACGACGAGTCGACGTAGCTGCGGTGCAGCGCGACGAGCTCGTTGCGCGCACGCAGGATGCGGCGCGCGCGCGTGGTGTCGTCCATCGGGACCTTGTTCAGGCGCCCGTAGCGTGAGTAGAGGACGTAGCCGCTGACGTCGAGGCCGCGCTCGCGCGCCAGCCCGTCCCACAGCAGCGTGTAGCAGCGCACCTGGCTGAGGTGTCCGTCCCACGCCGAGCCCGACTTGAGCTCGATGATCTGCACGCCCGCGCGCTCGTCCTCGGTCGCCAGGTCGATCCTGCCCTCCAGGCCATACAGGGGCGAGTAGCGCTTGGCCTCGATGAGCCGGCCGCTCCAGCCGTTGGAGTCGGACTGCGCGTCGTAGGCCGAGCCCTTGCGGCTGCGCCCGGTGACGATGCGCGCCGGGCCCTCCTCCTCGTCGCGCTCGGTGAACCGCTTCAGGTTGGCGTAGTGCTGGCGCGCGTCGCGCTCGAGCCCCTTGAGGTGGTCGTCGCCCATCCCCGCCGCGAGCATCTGGAGCCTCGAGCGCGACACACGCTGGGCGTACGCCGGCTCGAACTCCGGCGCGTTCGGCGCCGTCAGGTCCTCGAGCAGCCCGTGGACGAGGTTACCCAGCACGAGCGGGCGCGACGAGTCGCCGCCGTCGCGCTCGTCGACCAGGAACCGGCTCGTGCACCGCTCGGCCTTGAGCACGTTCGAGACCGACACCGGGAACGTCGGCTCGAGCACGGGCAGCGTCTCGGGGTGCGTCGTCACGAACTTGCGGTTCTTCGAGTCCGTCACGACCTTGGCGTCGAGCAGGTTCACCTGCGCGCCGTCCCAGGCCCACTTCATGCTCTCGAACAGGCTCGCGTCGGCGCCCTCGTAGAAGAACGCCCCGAGCTGCTCGCGCTCACCCTCCTCGCTCGTGTTCAGGTAGAACTTCAGGCCTCGCCCGAGCCTCGGGTGCTCGAACTCCTCCCTGTTCGAGATCCGCGCCGCGGTCACCGAGGTGATCTCGATGCCCTGCGCGCCGTCGATACGATCCTCGTACGCCTCGAGCAGCGACGGCGCCGTCGCTGCGATCAGCTCGTCCACTCGCGCGAGCCGCTCGGAGACCTCCATCTTGACCGCGCGCTCGAGCGCCGGGATCGCGAACGCCGGCAGCCCGCCGAAGTTGGGCCGATCCCGCTCGGCCTCTCCCCGAGGGAGCGTCAGGTACAGCAGCAACCTCGCCAGCCCGTACACGTCCACGAACGGGCTCGGCAGGCGCATCATCGGGCCACACCGCAGCTCCGGCGGCCACCACGCCTCGTGCGCGCCCGAGGGCGCCTCGTCTCCGATCCAGCACCCCGCGTCGATCGCGCTCAGCCGATCGGCCTCCCCGTCGTACCAGACCGTCCATGGCGAGATGCCCCCGTGGACCACGCCGCGCCCGTGCGCCCGCCTGACCTCCTCGGCCAGCGGACGCCACAGCTCGAGCGCGCGCGCCCAGCCCATCCGCTCGGGCGCCTCGAGCGCCAGCGGCTCACCGTGGGGGCGCCTCGTCGCGACCCACACGTCCTCCCCGGATCTCTTCCAGCGCTCGGGGCCCCAGACCCTCACCCCGGCGAGCCCCGAGACCTTCTGGAGCACCGCGCCGACGAGCAAGAAGCTCGGCGGCGCCTTGAGCTTACGCAGCAGGTAACGCGTCGTCTCGGGCTCGATCCCGCTCAGGAATTCGCTCGCCCGGAGCTGCCACAGCTCCCCGTGCTCGAGCGCGTAATCGGGCGCGCGCTCGGTCAAGTCTTCCGGGATCTCGAAGCTCGCAAACATCTGACCTTCCCTGGCGCAGCGGCCCAAAACGGGGACGCATGTTCAGCACAGGTTATGCCAAATCACGCGGCCACACGCCATGGGTGATTCTCGTCGTCTCACCCTCGACACCATCTTATCGGCGAGCGACGCGCACGCGTTGCGTGCCGACCGAGGTTCATGGTCTCTTGAGGCACCTGAACACACGATGAACTCGCACGCATGAGGCGCCACGGATGAACTCGAACCTCAAGAAACTCGCAGGGTTGCTCAACGTGGTCGTGTTCCTGGCCGTGATGGGGAGCTTACTCTACGACTTCGCGCCCACGATCAAGCGCTGGATCAGCGGCCACACGTTGGGCGTCGCGTGCGAGGACGCCGAGGAGTGCCGCAGCGGCCTGTGCGTCGGGCAGCGCATGGGGCAGAGCCTGGGCAATGGCCTCCCGATGTTCCGCTCGGGCCCCATCTACCACGGCTTCTGCTCGGACACGTGCGAGGCCGCCAGCGACTGCGAGGGCTCCTACGTGTGCGACGACGACCTCAACGCCTGCGTCCCCGCTGCCTCGGCCGCGCTGGGTGAGCCCTGCAAGGGGGAGTGGGACTGCACCGAGGGGACGTGCGCCTTCGAGATGGACGTGTCCATCGGCCCGGACGGCGCGACCAGCCAGTCCCTCAAGGACCCTACGGCGCCCGGTGAGTGCATCAGCGATGGTGACGCGTTCGAGCGCCGCCTGAAGCTCATGCCGGACCCGCTCGGCCTGCCGTTCTGATGCGTGACGCATTGGATGAACTCTTTGGTCGTATTCGAAGCACCTTGCAACGCGACGTGCTCGACGCCGCCGCCCGACGCGCGCTGTGGTCCGACGTCTGCGCGTATGCACGCGCGGACGCGGACGCCTTCTCGTCGCGCTGCCTCCCCTACCTCCAGGGCTTCCCTCACCACTTCCACGAGCCGCTCCAGACGCTCGGTGACCTCGACGAACTCGAGCGCGCCTGCGGTCTGCTCCCCCACGCGCGCTGGGCGGTCGAACTCGGCGATTGGGAGGGCACCGGTGATGCCATCTGCGACCTGCTCACGAGCCCCCTGTTCGCTCAGGTCGACAGGTTGGACCTGCAATCCGTCGAGGTCGGCATCGGCGGCATGGACGCCCTGGTCAACAACCCTCACATGCGCAACATCCAGTGGCTCGGGCTTGGAATGACACGCCTCGGCGCCGACGGCGTCGAGGCGCTGACCCGCTCACCTCACCTGACTTCGCTGTCTCGCCTCGGCCTCTCCTTCAACGCGCTCGGTGCGCGCTCCGTGAGCGCGATATGCAACACGTCGGGTCTGAGCGGCTTGACCGAGCTGTGCCTCGGGCTCGAGCGCCCGAGTCCCCTGAGCCTCAGGGGCTCCAGGCGCATGCCGTACCACCACGGCCTGGGCAACTACATGCCCCGGTTCGAGACCGCGGACCTGATCGAGCTGTTCTCGGCGCCTGCGCTCCAGGCGTTGACCCACCTCAACCTCGCCTTCACCAACCTCGGTCCTCGAGACATTCAAGCCCTCGCGGACGTCGAAGGTCTCCCTTCGCTCGAAGTCCTCGACCTCTCGTACAACACGCTGGGAGATGAGGGGCTCGAGGCGTTCGCGCGCTCACCGTATCGGACGCAGCTCCGAGAGCTGAGCCTCATCGGGTGTCAGCTGAGCGCCGCTGGTGTCGAGGCCCTCGCCTCGTCCGAACACATGCAGACGCTCGAGTCCCTCGACCTGTCTGGCAACGCCATCGGCGTCCGAGGCATACGCGCGCTCGCGCGCATGCCCCACCTCCACACACTCAAGCTGTCGCGCGCGCGCATCTCGAACGAAGAGCTCGAGGCGCTCGCTGACGCGTTCGATGGCCGCGGCATCGAACACCTCGAGCTCCAATACAACGACTTCGACGCAGACGCCGCCCTGGCGCTGGCGCGTGCCTGGAACCCGAGCGGTATGTTCCTCGGCCTCGGTTACAACACGCTCGACGTCGGGTTCGCGGACGCGTTCGCGCGCACTCCCCTGGCGTCCGGCCTCTCCGGCTTGAACGTCACGAGCTGTGGACTGGGCGACGACGGCCTGCTCGCGCTCCTGAGACCCGATGTGCTCCGTGGCCTCGAGACCCTCGACGTCGAGGGGAATGGTATGGGCACGCAGGCTACACGAGCGCTCTCCTCCACTCCCGAGGCGTCGAGTCTGCGCAGGCTCGACATCGCCAACAACCCCATCGGCGACGACGAGTTGGACGTACTCACTTCCTCCCCTCACCTCCAGGGCATCAGGTCCGTCTGCCTGGGGCGCACGTCGCTCTCGGCTGTGGGACGCGCCTCACTCCGACGCTCGGCCTGGTGGAGCTTCATCGACGACGCATCCTTCTGGGACGAATGAGGCAGATCCTTTGTTCCGATGTCTCGGTTACTGACGCTGGCGTCTCACCGCGCGAACCTATACTCCCCTCCCGGGCGTCCTCTCTTGAGTCTGCCCAGGCCACGGTGAACCACGACCCTCGACCACGACGCGACATGGACCTCCTCGACCTCGCCGAAGACACCCCGAAGCGACCGATCGCCTCGGCCCCGAAGCCCTGGCGCCTCGCCCTCGTGCACCCGAGCGCGCAGCGCGTCCTCGACACGCGCACCGCCGCGCTCGCGCGCCTTGGCGCCGAGGGCTTCGAGGTGCACGTCTTCGCGCCCGAACACCCCGCGCTGTCCTCACTCCAGGCCCGCGCGGGCATCGTTCCCAGAGCGCTCCCCGTCGGAGCAGGCGTCTCCCCGCTGCCCACGCTCGCCGCCTTCCTCATCCTCCAGGGCGCGCTGGCCGAACGCCGCTTCCTGATCGCCCACGGCGAGGGCGCCGCGATGCCATGGCTCAGCGCGTCGTGCGCGGTCCAGGCCGAGGTCCCCGCGGTGCTCTCCACCGTCGACACGCACGACCTCCCGTTGCCCGACTCGACGCTGATCTCGGGCGCGCTCTCCGCGCTCGCCCCCTACCTCGACGTCGCGGGCGCGAGGTTGTACGGCTGGCTGGGTGAGCGCTCCGACGCCTACGTCGTGACCACGACCGAAGGGATCGCCGCGGCGCGCGCGCTCGACCTCGACCCGAAGCTCATCGAGCCCTGGGTCGGCGCCGACGGCGCCGACCACGATCGCTTCCGACCCGAGACCTCACGCCAGGAGGCGCGCGCCGCGCTCGACGTCCCCGACTCCTGGGACGTGACCGTGGGGGCCTGCGGCAAGCTCGACGCGCGCCGCGGCGCGCGCGAACTCGAACAGCTCGCGCGCGCGCTCGCCAGGCGCCCCGAGCTCCGCGTCGGGGTCGTCGTCGCCGCGCGCTCCGCGCTCTCGAAGCCACTGCGGGCGGCGCTCACGGCGCTCGGGGATCGCGCGCTCGTGCTCGAGGGCGACGTCGACCGCATGGACCTCTTCCACGCCGCCGTCGACCTCTTCGTCGCGCCTCGCCGCACCGCGCACACGCCCACAGCCGTCCACGAGGCGCTCGCCAGCGGCACCCCCGTCGTCGCGTACGCCACCGACACCATGAGCGTCGCCGTCACGCACAACGGCTCGGGCTCGCTCACGAACCCGGGCGACGTCGACGCCTGGGTGGATCGCGTCCTCGACCTCTCGGCTCGCCCGGAGCGGCTCGCTCGGATGTCCGAGGCCGCCGCGTCCTCATCGCGCCGGCGCTTCTCACGCCCAGCGGCCCACCAGCGCCTGCTCTCCCTCTACGAGACCGCGCTCGAGCGCGGGCTCACGCTCTAGACAGCGCCACCAGGCACATCGCGTGGTAGGTGGCCGGGTGGAGCGCGGCGACCCCCAGGCGCTCCACCACCCAGCCCGCGCCGCGCAGCTCGGCGACGTCCTTGGCCGCGCTGACGGACGATGGCCCCATGTAGACCACTCGACGCACGCCGAGCTTGCTCAGGTAACCGAGCGCGCGCGGCCCGAGCGGCTCCCTCATCGGGTTGAGCGCGGCCACGTCGAACCTCTCGCCCGCGAGCGTCAGGTCACGCAACGCCCGCTCCCAGTCCCCGGCGATGTAGCGCGCGTGGCCCACCTCGAGCGCCGCCGCGTTGAGCTCGGCGGAGTGGATCGCGTCCAGGCTCGAGTCGATCCCCGTCACCGACGCGACCTGACCCGCCATCACCACGCCCACCGTCCCGACGCCGCACCCGACGACCAAGAGGTCGTCCTCCACGCCCGCGCCCAGCCACCCCGGCAGCGCCGCATAGAGCGCCTCGGCTGGGGCCTGCGTCGCGTGGAACCAGGCCCTGGGCCCGACCCCCACCATCCTCTCTCCGATCGGCACCCGCATCTGCTCGGGCCCCTGGAGGTGCTCGAGCTCGCCGTCTCGCTCCACGAAGAACCCCACGAGGTCTGGGAGGCGCTCACTGAGCGCGTGCTCGAGCGCGTCGATCGCCTCCGAGCGACCCCGCACTACGAGCACCACTCGCCCGCGGCCGTGCGCAGGTGACGCGATCTGCACGCGCTCCAGCGCCGCGTCGCCCTCGCCCTCGGGCAACTCCTCGAGCGCCCCGATCGCCTCCTCGACCATCTCCACGAGCCTCCGGGTCGAGCCCGACAGGGCAGGGCAGCTCTTCATCGGGACCAGCCCCGGCCTCCCGGGCGAGATGAGCCCAAGCTCGAAGCCCCCCTCGCTCACGCGGTACGCCACGCTCGTGCGCATGCGCTCGGCGTCCCCGCGCGCCATCCCTGGTGGCGCCACGATCTCCACCACCCCGGGCTCCTCGAGCCCCGCGTAGCGCCCCATCACCTCGGCCACTCCGCGCGCGTGGAACGCGAGCTCCTCGGTGACCGTGGCGTGGCGCAGGTGGCAACCCCGGCAATGATCGGCGCGCTCGCACAGCGGGTCTCGGCGCGCTGGGCTCGGC
>CAJXPN010000239.1 GCA_913058025.1 uncultured Myxococcales bacterium
TGTCTCGTGGGCTCGGAGATGTGTATAAGAGACAGCCACCCAGCCGTTCGCGGCGTCCCCTGGGGCCTCGAGGCCGTCACGCGTGACGACCTCCTGGAGCCCCACGCGAGCCCACCGCGCGCGGCCTCCCGTCGCGCACGCCGACGCGCACAGCGCGATCGTCAGCGCCAGCACGACGCGTCTTCCCGCTCGCCATCGAACCATGTAAGAGAACCGACAGCCCACCACACCTACCCACGCTGGAGCCATCGCCCATGAACACCCTGCGCGCGTGTACGATCCTGACCTCCCTGGCCCTGACCCTCAACGCGTGCACCGGCGCGCCCGCCGAGCCCGACGTCGATCCCGTCGACGACACCCCCAGGCCCACCGACGTCACGCTCGCCCTCTTCGATGGCGAATCCTACACGAGCTTCGACGCGTTCGCCCAGAGCGTGGGGTCGGTGGACGCCAGAGAGGAGACCATCCTGCTCGGCGCCGAGGGCGAGGGCTCGGCGGCAGGGTTCATCACCACCGGCGGCCTCGTCGCCCGCGGCGGCAAGACCGAGCGCGTCCTCCTCGCCGGCAAGCCCGGCGCGCTCTACGAGGTCGCCGTGCTCGACTCCTGGGACGTCGCCACGGACTTCTTCCCCTACTCCGCCGTCCGCCTGCGCGGCGAGGGCCTCCCCACCGGCTACTTCGAGCTCTCCTACGACCACGGGCGCACCAGCGAGGTCGAGGGTGGAACGTCCTACGACCACACCGGCCTCTCGCTCATCTGCAAGCCGATCGACGCCCGCTTCGCCTGCGCGACCTTCGTCGTCGCCAGGGGCGCCTACGTCGAGCCAGACGAGGGCTCGTCCGGCTACGAGATCCCGAACTCCGTGGTCATCGGCGACAACGAGCGCCCCGACATCGTCGAGGTGATGGTCATCAACGAGGGCGACGCGCTCACGCCCGCCGGCGAGTACCGCCTCGTGACGCCCTGAACCGCCCCGCGCCTCGCCCTGGGGCCTCCATGCGCCCCCTTTATTGAACTACCTGCTCCACCCCAGAGGCCCGTAGGCGGCTTTCTGGTGCGTCCTGGGGCGAGTCGGCCCGTTTTCGGCCCCCCACGAGTCGCATTTTCCTCAAAGCTCGCCTGGACTCGCCGCGCGTCGGCGAGGTAGCTCGCCGAACGCGCGGCGTGCGCTGCGTGGCATTCGACACAACCAGGGGAGGACACATGGTAGACGAGAAGGCAGACCACGACGGCGCGTACAAGAAGCTGTTCGCGAGCCCGAAGATGGTGCGATCCTTGATCGCGGGCTTCTTCTCCGAGGAGCTCGCCGCCGAGCTCGACTTCACCGCGATGACGCCAGTCAACGTGGAGTTTCGCTCACAGGCGCTCGACAAGCGCCAGTCCGACACGATCTGGAAGATCCCGTCGGCCCAGGGCCAGGACGTCTACGTCCTGTTCCTGCTCGAGTTCCAGTCGAGGGTGGACCACTCGATGGCCATCCGGGTGATGCTCTACGTGTCGCTGCTCTACGAGATGATCCTGGGCGCGGACACGTCACTGAGCGGCGGGCGGCTCCCGCCCGTGCTCCCCGTCGTGCTCTACAACGGCAAGGTCCCGTGGACGGCGAGGCGGAGCGTGCGCGAGATGATCCGATGCGAGGTCGACTCGCCGCTGTGGAACCATCAGCCGGACATGCGCTATTATCTCATAGATGTCGGCGCCCTGGACCTCAGGGCGCTCGATGAGGCAGGCGGGCCAGTGGCGCTGCTCTTCGAGCTCGAGCGGGTCGAGAAGCCCGAGCACCTCGCCGCCCTCATCGACAAGGTGCGCGAGGTCGTTCGGGCGAACCCCGAGCTCGAAGAGCTCTACGTGATCTGGTTCAAGTACGTGCTCAAGCCGCGCACGAACATTCAATTGACCTTCGAACAGGTCGAACGGTTGACGAGGGACAAGGGCATGCTCAGCGAGACGATCCAGGGTTGGTACGAAGAGGCGGCGAGGACGGGTCATGAGAAGGGCCTCCAGGAGGGCCGTGAATTGGGCCGCGAGCTCGGCATCGAGGAAGGCCGAGAGGAAGGCCGAGAGGAAGGCCGAGAGGAAGGCCGAGAGGAAGGCCTGGCAGAGGGACTGGAAGAAGGCCGCGGCCAGGTCGCTCGGGCTGCGTTGAGGATCACGCTCAAGGCCGTCTTCGGCGAGGACCCTGCGCGGGACGAGCGGTTGGCGAAGCTTGGCGCGTCGCGTGCGCTGCGCGTGCTCGAGCGCCTCGAAGAGGGCGGACCCTTCGACGACGAGGCGTCGCTCTTCTCCTTCGAGGAAGAGTGAGCCCGCGCGATCACTCCATGACTTGGCGGCTCCTTTGAGCTGTGGCACGCTTCCCCGCCTCGGCGCGTGGCGCCACACGACCTCTCAGGAGTGACATGACCGACGGATACTATCGAAGCCCTGCCATCTGTGGTGATCGCGTCGTCTTCGTGAGCGAGGACGACCTCTGGGACGCCCCGCTCGCGGGCGGCGTGGCCCGCAGGCTCACGAGCGCGCTCGGTGAGGAGCGTAGCCCGGTGGCCTCGCCCGACGGCTCGATGATCGCGTTCTCGTCGAACGGCGAAGGCGTCAGCGAGATCTACGTGATGCCCGCGCGCGGCGGCGCGCCGCGCCGGCTCACGTTCGTGGGCGAGCGCTCGACGCCCGTGGCGTGGACGCCCGATGGCGAGGGGATCGTGTTCGCGACGACCTGGCGGGAGCCGTTCACGCGGCGCCGCTCGCTGTGGGTCGTGCCCGTGCGCGGCGGGGAGCCCCGCTCGCTCGAGGCCGGAGAGGGGGAGGGCGTCTCGTTCGGCCCCGCCGGCTTGCGCGTGATCTGCCGCCACCGGAGCGACCTGTCGTACTGGAAGCGCTACAAGGGCGGGCTCGCGGGCGAGCTCTGGGTGGAGTCGTCCGACGGGAGCTGGTCGCGGATCCTCGAGGAGCTCGGAGGCGGCCTCGCCGCGCCGATGTGGATCGGTGACCGGATCTACTTCGTGTCCGACTTCGAGGACCACGGCAACATCTACTCGTGCGCGCCCGGCGGCGAGGACGTCCGCCGACACACGGACCACGAGGGGTTCTTCGTGCGCGCGCCGAGCACGGACGGTCGCACGATCGTGTACGCACGCGGCGCGCGGCTGCGCGCGCTCGACCTGGCCTCTGGGGAGGACCGTGAGCTCGCGCTCGAGTACCTGACCCCCCACGCCCAGCTCGCGCGCAAGTTCGTCGACCCCGTGGATTACCTGGAGGAGGCCGCGCTGCATCCGAAGGGGCACTCCCTGCTCGTGACCGCGCGCGGGCACCTCTACTCGCTGGGGGCGTGGGAGGGCGCGGCGCGTCAGAGCGGCGAGGAGCAGGGCGTGCGCTACAGGCTCGCGGCGTACCTCCCGGACGGTGAGCGCGCGCTGTGTGTGTCGGACGTGACCGGTGAGGAGGCGCTCGAGATCCACCACCTGGACGGGTCGAGCCCGCCCGAACGGGTCGCGCTCACGGGCGCGGCGCTCGGGCACGTGCTCGAGCTCGAACTCTCGCCCGATGGCGAGCAGGTCGCGCTCACGAACCAGCGCTGCGAGGTGCTCGTGGTGGAGCTCGGCGGTGAGCCTGGCGAAGCGCGCGAGGCGCGCGTGGTCGTGGAGGCCGCGGCGCTTCGCGTCGAGGGCGTGGCGTGGTCTGCCGACGGCCGCTGGCTCGCCTGCGGCGTGCCGACGTCCTGGAGCACCTCGAAGATCTGCCTCGTGGACACGCAGGAGGGCGACGCCCTCCACGACGTGACCGACGGCGCGTTCCGCGACGTCGACCCATGCTTCGACCCCGAGGGGCGCTACCTCTTCTTCACCTCGTCGCGGGAGTTCGTGCCCGTCTACGAGGAGCACTTCTTCGACCTGGCGTTCCTGCGGAGTTCGCGGCCCTACCTCGTGACGTTGCGTGAGGATGTCGATTCGCCCTTCTTCAAGAAGCTGCGCCCCGTCGACGACGAGGACGACGACTACAAGGACGACGACAAGGACGACAAGGACGACAAGGACGACGACATCAAGGACGCCGCCGACGTCTCCGGGAAGGACGGCGACGGGAAAGACGACGGGAAAGACGACGACAAGGAAGACAAGAACGCGCCCGACCCCGTCGAGATCGACCTCGAGGGGATCGGCGATCGCCTGCTCGCGTTCCCGGTGCCCGAGGGGCGCTACGGGAGCATCCGCGCGACGCGCGACCGCGTCTTCTTCATGCGCTGGCTGCTCGACCCGCCGCGCCACACGAGCCGTCGGGACGACGACGGCGGCGGTACGCTGAGGTACTGGGTCTGGAAGGATCACAAGGCCAAGACGTTCGCGAGCGGCGCGTCGGGCTACGCGCTCAGCCCGGATGGCAAGACGCTGGCGTACTGGGAGCGCGACGACCTGCGCGTGCTGCCGTCGTCGGTGTCCGGCCCCGACGAGGACGCCACCGGCCCTTGCCGTGAGTCCGGGATCGTCGACCTGGGGCGGCTGTCGGTCGAGGTCTCGCCGGTCCACGAGTGGTCTCAGATGCTGCGCGAGGTCTGGCGCCTGATGCGTGACAACTTCTGGCGCGCCGAGATGTGCGGCGTGGACTGGGAGGGGGTCTGGGCGCGCTACGCGCCGCTGCTCGAGCGGGTCGGCTGCCGTTCGGAGTTCTCAGACCTCGTCTGGTCGATGCAGGGTGAGTTAGGCACGAGCCACGCCTACGAGTACGGCGGCGACTACCGCGACCACCCGCACTACGACGTGGGTCACCTGGGCGCCGACGTGCGCTGGGACCCCGCGTGGGTCCACCCGCGCACGAGCATCCCGGGGGCGTACGTGGTCGACCGGATCGTGCGCGGCGACGACTGGGACCCGCGCGAGGCGGGGCCGCTGACGCGCCCAGGGTTGGACGTGGCCGAGGGCGACGCGCTGCTCGCGATCAACGGCCGCCCCCTGACCGCCCAGGTCTCGATCCAGCAGCGGCTCGTGAACCAGGCAGGCCGTGAGGTCGAGCTCGTGACCTGGCGCGAGGGCGACGAGGAGCCTCGCCGCGTGACCGTGCTCGCCTCACGCTCGGAGTCCGCGCTGCGCTGGCGCGCCTGGGTCGAGTCGCGCCGCGCGCTCGTCCACGAGCGCTCGGGCGGGCGCGTGGGCTACGTCCACGTCCCCGACATGGGCGACGAGGGCTTCGCCGAGTTCCACCGGGGCTACCTCTCCGAGGTTCGCCGCGACGGGCTCATCGTGGACGTGCGCTACAACGGCGGCGGCCACGTCAGCGGCTTGCTGCTCGAGAAGCTCGCGCGGACGCCCGTCGGCTACGACTTCTCGCGTTATTACGTCCCTGAGACGTACCCCCGCGAGGCGCGCTCGGGGCCGATCGTCGCGCTCACGAACGAGTACGCCGGCAGCGACGGCGACATCTTCAGCCACTCCTTCAAGCTCATGGGACTGGGCCCGTTGATGGGCAAGCGGACGTGGGGCGGGGTCGTCGGGATCTGGCCGCGGCACACGCTCGTGGACGACTCGCTGGTGACCCAGCCCGAGTTCGCGTTCTGGTTCGCCGACGTCGGGTTCGCCGTGGAGAACCAGGGCGCGGTGCCCGACGTGGTGCTCGAGCTCGACCCGGCCGCGGACGCATCCGACGAGGACACCCAGCTCATCGCGGCCGTGGACGAGGCGTTGCGCATGCTCGAGGGGCAGGATCTCTCGCCGCCCACGCCGTCGTCGTTCCCGGACCTCGCGCCGCGCCCGCTCGGCCCGCGCCCCGGAGGCGCCGCCGAGTGAGGCGTCCACCTCACTCGGCTGCTCACTCGGCGGCGTACGTCACGCGGAAGATCGCGTCGCCGTAGTCGTCCGAGATCAGCACGGAGCCGTCCGGAAGCTCGAGCACGTCGACCGGGCGGCCCCAGCGCTGCTTGCCGTCGGCCTCGAGCCAACCGTCGATGAACGGGCCGTAGCTCGACGCGCCTCCCTCACCGATCTGGACCAGCGAGACGCGGTAGCCGCTGAGCTCGGCGCGGTTCCACGACCCGTGCTCCGCGATGAGCGCGTTCCCCTCGTAGGTCGAGGGGAACATGCCTCCCCCGTAGAACTTCACCCCGAGCGCGGCGACGTGCGCGCCGAGCCTGCGCTCGGGCGGGCGGTAGTCCGCGCACGACTCGCCCTCGCCGAACTTCGGGTCGAGCACGTCGCCCTGGTGGCAGTGGGGGAAGCCGAAGTGCTGGCCCGCCTCGGTGAGCCTGTTGAGCTCGTCGGTGGGCACGTCCTCGCCCATCCGGTCTCGCCCGTTGTCGGTGAACCAGAGCTCCTTCGTGTCGGGGTGCCAGGTGAACCCGACCGTGTTGCGCACGCCGCGCGCCACGATCTCGAAGCCTCCGCCGTTCGGGTCGATGCGCGTGATCGTGGAGTAGATCTCGTCGTCTGGGTCACAGACGTTGCACGGCGCCCCCTGCGGGACGTAGAGCTTGCCGTCGGGGCCGAACGCGATGTGCTTCCAGCCGTGGAGCGCGTCGCTGGGGTAGCGCGTCGAGACGACCACGGGCTCTGGCGGGTCGTCGAGCCGGCGCGTGGCGCCCTCGTACTTCAAGATCCTGTCGATCTCGGCGACGTAGAGGTCCTCTCCCAGCGGCGCCACGCCGTTCGGGTTGTTCAGGCCGCTGGCGAACACGACCTTGCGCTCGGCGACGCCGTCGCCGTCCTCGTCGCGCAGCGCGTAGACGTTCCCCGCGTGGCGTGAGCCCACGAAGATCGTGCCGTCGTCGGCGCGCGCGAGCTGGCGTGCGTTGTCCACGCCCTGGGCCCAGTAGGAGACCTCGAAGCCCGGCGGCGTCCTCAGCTTCGCGAGGTCGCCCGGGCGCGACGGGTCCACAG
>CAJXPN010000240.1 GCA_913058025.1 uncultured Myxococcales bacterium
CCTGGTCCAACGACCCCAACGGGATCATACGCTCCGCGGTCATCGAGAACCCGCACGCCCACGACGACGCGATCGTCCTCCTGGCCGATCGCAGACATGTCTGGGAGGTCATCCGACGAAAGAGGCTGCCCGCGCGCGCGCTCGAGCTCGCCTACGAGACGGGTCAGCTCGAGCTCCCCGAATACGCCGTCACGCACGCCGACGCCCCGGACTCGCTGCTCGAGCGCGCCATCGCCGACGCCCGCGGCTCGGGCCGCTACGACGCGGCGACCAAGGTCGCAGCGAAGGCGCACGCGATCCTGACGGAGCGCAAGCTCGCCGCCGGCGCCGACCTCGACGACGCCTTCGGGGACCTGCGCTCGCTGCTCGAGGCCACCCCCAGCGAGGAGACGGGCGCCGCCGTCTTCAGCGCGCTCCAGGCCGCGCTCGCCCGCGAACCCGCGCGCGTGGCAGAGCGCTGGGTCCCCTACGCCCGCGAGCGCATGCGCGGTTGGGAGCGCCAGGACTGCACCCTGCCCTCCCCGTTCGTGAGGCGCTGGGTCCGCCACCGCGAGCTCTCGCCGGCCTGGGGTATCGCGCGCGTGCTCGCGTTCCAGCGCCACGTCGCAGGCGCGCCCGAGTCCGCCTGGCGCGCCTTCGCAGACTCCCCGCACCTGGGCGCAGTCGAGTCCCTGGGCGTGCGCCACCAGGTCGACGCGCACGCGCTCTCATGCATCGCGCGCGCCTCCCTCCCCTCGCTCACGAGCCTCGTCCTGATCCACTGGGGTCAGCCGACCTCATCGCCCGACTCCAGCGTCCTCGCCACCGCAGACTGGGTCCCGCAGCTCCAGCACATCATGCTCGGCAGCTACTCGATGCCCGCCGACGCGCTCGCGCGGCTGTTCGCGCGCGCGTCCTCACTCCAGAACCTCACGCTGTTCGGTGTGGACCTGGACGCCTCCCACGTCGACGCCTGGGTCACGTCCGGCGCGAACCTACAGATCGAATATCTGAGTATTCACGAAGCCGATGCGGCCGAGGCGCTCGAGGCGCTCGCCCGCATCAACACCCCGAAATTGCGTCATATCCAGACCCACGGGACACCAATGACCGAGGGTCAGATAGCGGCGTTGCGTGATTCGCAACCCCCAACGGTCAAGATCGATCATGGCTGAGACGGTCACTCGCGGGAGGCGCGGAGCGCGGCGTCCTCACGGGCCCAGAGCTCCTCGACCTGGTCGCGCGTGAGGGGGCCGAAGTGACCGGGGAAGAAGTGCGCGAGGCCAGGGTTGGCGTCGAGCAGCGCGCGGATGTCGCGCAGGTTGTCGTCCATGTCGCACATGTAGAAGTGCTTCTCGGCGCCGAAGCCGATGATGGCGCCACGGAACATGTCGCCCACGAACGCCGCGTCACCCACGACGACCACGAGCGACCCCTCCGTGTGGCCAGAGACACGTAGCACGCGCCCAGGGACACCGGCGAGCGCCATCAGGTCGGCGTCTTCGGAGAGGACGACGTCGGCCTCGTAGGGCTCGAAATGCTCCGACTGATCGTCCTCCATTCGGTCACGCGCCATGTCCGAGGTCGGGCAGAGCCCTGTGATCCGACCCTCCTCGAGCATCACCGTGTCGCCCGCACCGATCACGACCTTCGCCCCGAGCGCCTCGCGCAGCTTCGCCGCCCCGCCCGCGTGGTCGGCGTGCCCGTGCGTCACCACCACCGCGGTCACGTCGTCGGCGCCCACGCCCATCTCCTCGAGCCGCCGCGTGATCGCCCCTGCCGAGCGCTCGAGCCCCGCGTCGATCAGCACGGCCTTCCCACCCACGCGCACCACGTGGATGTTCGTGTACTCCTCACGGATCGTGTCCACGCGCGCGCCCTCGATCTCGGTCACCGACCCCGCCGTCGCGCACGACGACAACACAGACAGACAGATCACACCCACGAACCACTCGAACTTCATCGCCTACTCCTTCATCGCCGACGGCGTCGCCTGAATGCGTCGCGGCCTGCGACCACCCTAACCGCTATCGGGCGGTGTTCATACGCGGCGACATGACGCGGACGCGGCGTGGATGCGTCGAGCGCATGGGGCGTGGAGTTTGTTTCGGGGCAGAAGCCCCCGCCGCCTTGCTGGGCGCTTGGCGTCCCCCGCTGGGGAGCTGGGTAACGTGCAGGCATCGTGGTGGGTGGCGTGTGTCTGGCGGTTGGGGGCACCAACGCGGCTGCCCTCCCCGCCGCCGCTTCGCTTGGCGTTCCCCGCTGGGGAACTGGGTAACGTGCTGGGATGGTGGTGGGTGGTTGGCGTGGGAGTGCCCAGCGGGCCTTGCTGCCTGCTCGGCCTTCTACGGGCTCCGAAGAGCGCGCGGACATATAAATGCCTTGGTGGGGTAGGACGAGCCCTGCGTGGCCCACGGGAGCCCACAGCGCCTCCCACACCTCCGGGACCTGCGCACGGGCGCCCCCGCGAACCAAATCCCATGATCCCTGCACGTTACCCAGTTCCCCAGCGGGGAACGCCAAGCGAAGCGGCGGCGGGGAGAGCAGCCGCACGCCCTCCACCTCCCGCCAAATCCACCGTTACCCAGTTCCCCAGCGGGGAACGCCAAGGGCCCCAGGCCCGGCGGCGGGGAGGGCAGCCGCGTTGCCCCATCCAACCGTCAAAGACCGCGAACCTCCCCGCACCACACGCACCGCCCGCCCGGACTCCCCCAGCGTCGAAGGCCGCGCCAACCACGAGCCAGCGGCCTCACTCCCCGAACGCCAACACCCCGTCGTCCAGACGCCCCCACCGGATCGTCGCGTAGTCGCCGAAGTAGCCGTCCTTGTTGCGCCAGGGCTGACTCAGCCCCTGCCTGGGCAGCAGGTGGTCGCCTCGCTTGACGTAGCCCGACGAGCTCAGGTTCGCCATGATCGACTGCGTCGGCATGTCGGGGTCGTCCAGGCGCGGCACGAACGTCGCGTAGCCGCGCTCGTCCATGTGGTCGAGCAGCCGGCACACGTACTCCGAGGTCAGGTCCGTCTTGAGCGTCCACGACGCCGACGTGTACCCGAAGAACGCCACGCAGTTGGGCACGTCGTGGAACATCATCCCCTTGTAGACGATGTGCTCGCTGGGCTCGACGAGCTTCCCGTCGATCTCGGCGGTCAGGCCGCCCAGGAACTGCAGCGTGAGCCCCGTGGCGGTGACCACGACGTCGGCCTCGAGCAGCGTCCCATCACTCAGCAGGACACCCTGGGGCGTGAACCGGTCGATCGTCTGCGTCACCACGCTCGCGGCGCCCTCGCGCAGCGACGCGAAGAGGTCACCGTCCGGGATCAGGCACAGGCGCTGATCCCACGGGTCGTAGCTCGGGTTGAAGTGGGTGTCGACGTCGACGTCCGGCCCCGCCTCCTCGCGCGCCATGTCCAGCAGCAGGCCCTTGATGTAGCCCGGGCGCTTGCGCGCGAGCATGTACTGGAGCCGCTGCATCCCGACGTTCTTCAGGCGGATCATGTCGTAGGCGACCTGCTCGGGCAGCGCCGCCCGCAGCGCCTGCGCGACGGGATCGCGCGCCGGCCTGCTGAAGACGTACGACGGCGAGCGCTGGAGCATCGTCACGTGCGCGGCGTCCTTCGCCATCGCGGGCACGAGCGTCACCGCCGTCGCGCCCGATCCGATCACCACGACCCTCTTCCCGGCCCAGTCCAGATCTTCGGGCCAGAGCTGCGGGTGCACGACCTCGCCCTCGAACTCTTCGAGCCCCTCGAACTCCGGCGTGTGCCCGCCCGCGTAGTCGTAGTACCCCGTGCACGTGAGCAGCACGGGGGCCTCGAACGTGACGACCTCGCCGTCGGCTCGGCTGGCCGTGGCGATCCAGGTCTTGCGATCCGACGACCAGTCGAGGTGGTCGACGCCGTGGCCGAACCGGATCAGCTCGCGCACGCCGTACTCGTCGGCGGCCTCGTTCAGGTAGCTCAGGATCGCGTCGCCGGTGGCCACGTCGCGCTCCTCGACCCACGGCTTGAACGCGAACCCGAACGTGAACATGTCCGAGTCCGAGCGCACGCCCGGGTAGCGGAACAGATCCCAGGTCCCGCCCAGGTCCTCGCGCCGCTCCAGGATCGCGATCGAGCGATCCGGGTGCTTCGTCCTCAGGTGGCACGCCGCGCCGATGCCCGAGATGCCCGCTCCGATGATCAAGACGTCGACCTTTTCCATGCATCCTCCTCGTGGTGTCGCGAGGGATATATAGGCGCGCGTCGGCACCCGCCAACCCGCTCACGCCAACGCGGGCTCCCTCACGCGAGCGGCCTCCTGCTCGCTCGCGACCTTCCACGCATCCACCGCGAACATCGTGTTCATCACGAGCACCGACGCGAACATCGTCCAGTACAGCGTCGGCATCGGCTCCTGGAGCTGGAGCTCCACCACCGTCAGCCCGATCACGCCGGCCAACCAGCCCAGCGATTGCACGATCTTGTGGCGCAGCATCAGGTAGCCGAGCCCTGGGAAGAAGAAGTTGGCGGCGGTGGCGAGGTACTTCATCGATCGCTCCATGGTCTTGGGCGAGGCCGGTAGGGCAGCGCCGTGTGGAGTTCGAGTATGGTCGGCCCACGTGGACGATTGAATATCCAAACGTCCACATGGCATGATGAGTCGTCCAGTTTGTCGCGCAGTGATGGAGGAGTCGATGGACGCTCTCGCAGACGTACTCGAGATGTGCCGGCTCCAGGGGACCGTGTTCAGCCGCGCCTGGCTCGGCGCGCCGTGGGCCGTGAGCGCCCCGCAGCTCCCCCATGGGATCTTCCACGGCGTCGTCCGTGGCTCCTGCTGGGTCATCCCCGAGGGCGCCGCGCCTCAGCGCCTGAGCGAAGGCGACGTCGTCTTCCTCCCCCACGGCACCCCCCACGTCATGTGCGACACGCCCGAGTGCGTCCCGAGGCCGATCTTCGAGCTCGCCGAGCCCGGCGTCGACGGCGGCCCTGGGCGCCTTGTCATCGACGGCCTCGGCGATCAGACCGAGCTCATATGCGGCCGCGTCTCCTTCGAGGCGGGCGACACCCACCCGCTCCTCTCCTCACTCCCCGCCGCGCTCATCGCGCCTCCCAGGCCCGAACGAGAGCGCGCGAGAGCCCGCACGCTCTCCATGATCACCGACGAACTCACCCACCGCGACGCCGGCTCCGAGGTCACCGTCGCGCGCCTCACCGAGGTCCTCCTCGTCCAGGCGCTGCGTGCCTGGCTCGAACGCGCGCGCGTCGTCGAAGGCTGGCTCGGAGGCCTCACCGACGACCGCATCGCCCGCGCCATGGCATACATCCACCGCCGCCCTGAGGAGCCCTGGACCGTCGCGCGCCTCGCCCAACTCGCCGGCATGTCCCGCTCGGGCTTCGCCGCGACCTTTCATGACCTCGTCGGCGACTCCCCGCGCCGCTACCTCACGCGCTGGCGCATGCACCTCGCCACCCGAGCGCTCCGAGGCAGCTCGGACTCGCTCGCTCAGATCGCCGCGCGCGTGGGCTACGCCTCGGAGTTCTCCTTCTCGAAGGCGTTCAAGTGCGAACTCGGCATACCCCCCTCGATCTACCGCGCCGAGGCCCGCGCGAGCTGACTCAGTCCGTCGCGAGGCACTCCGAGACCGTCGGCGCGCAGAACCCGTCCGTGCAGCTCCCGCTCACGCACTCTCGGTTCTCAGAGCACCCCTTGAACGGGTCGCGCAGCGCCTGACAGGTCGTCCCGTCGCAGTAGCCCGACGCGCACCCGCGCCCCGCGCAGTCGTCCCCGATGAGCCCCGCCATCACGCACGCGCCGTCGATGCAGTCCGCGCGGTACGGGCAACGGCGCCCCTGGTCACACGCCTCCCCCACGGCCACGATGTCGGCGCCCCTGCACACGCCGTCCTGGCAGCTCGCTCCGGGCGCGCAGCGCGCGCCCTCGTCCGTGCACGCCTGCCCCGCCGTCGGCCGCGCCGCGCACACCCCGTCCAGGCACTGCGCGCCGCCCTCGCAGCGCACCTCGCCGGGCACGCACGCCTCACCCGGCGCCGCGCCCCCCTCGCACGTCCCGCAGAAGTTCGTCCCGAGCACGCACGCCGTGCCCTCACCGCACACGAAGCTCCCGATCCCCGGCGCGCACGCCTCGTCCTGGCCCTGGAGCCCGCGCCACATCCCCGCGCAGCCGCCGTCCAGGTCGAAGATCTGATCCTCGCACGCCACCGACTCCAGGTGCGCCTCGCACGCCGTGATGCCGTCCGCGGACAGCTCCAGCGCGCCCGCCTCGGCGTACCCCGCGTAGAACGGCTCGTAGACCCCGTTGCACGTCTCCGTGAACGTCGCGCGGCACTCGTCCATGTCCGCCGCCACGATACGACCGCAGCGCATGTAGTAGCCGCAGAACATCTCCACGGTCAGCTCGCAGTAGTTCGACGCGGTCACCTCCAGCGGCTCGCCCACATCGGCCTCCGCGTCCGGCGCGCTGGCGTCCGCCGCGTCCACGCCGACGTCCTGCCCGCCGCCGTCGACTCCTGGCCGAGCGTCCGCTTCTTCTCCCGCGTCGCCGACGTCGGCGGCTCCCGCGTCCGCGCTCACGTCCACGTCCGCGTCCGTCGCGGTCTCTTCGGGGCATCCGGTAAGCAGGCCAAGCGAGATCAACGAGACGGTGATGGAGCGGCGCATGAGGTACCTCATCGGTGGAGTGGAGGCGCAGGCGCCCCGGTCGCACTTCGCTACCGAGTCTGACGCCGAGGGTCAAACGAAACCGCTCGCGCTCGATTGGGGGTGGTGGTTCGCGGTGTGGGAGAGGACTGGGGGTGGAACTGCCACACGGTCCCCCAGCGGCCGTTCGCTCCCGCTCACTCCGCGGTCCCCTCGC
>CAJXPN010000241.1 GCA_913058025.1 uncultured Myxococcales bacterium
GATCTACACAGAGTAGATCGTCGGCAGCGTCAGATGTGTATAAGAGACAGCTCACTACCACGCTCGCCATCGCGCTGTTCGCCGCCGGTTGCCCGCCCAGTGATCCGTCCGGCGACGACGCCGGCGTCGTCGTCATCGTCGAGGACGCCGGGAGCGACCTCGGCGAAGCGGACGCCAGCGATGAGACCGCGGACGCCGCCGTGGACGCGGGCGGCGAGGACGCCGGCGCGGCGGACTCGGGCGCGCAGGACGCTGACCCCGAGGACACGGGCGACGAGCCCGACCTCGGGCCCCCAGGAGATCCCGCCGCGCTGCGCATCGCGACCTGGAACGTGTCCTACCTGGACGTGCTCGGGGGAAGCGACGAGGCGCCTCGTACGCAGGAGGACTACGACCTCTTGAAGTCGTACGTCGCGAGGTTGCAGGCAGACGTGGTGGCGGTGCAGGAGGTCCGAGGGGTCGCCGGGACGCAGACGATCTTCCCCGCCGACGCGTGGAGCGCGGAGTGCGAGGCGCGCGATTCGGCGCAGAACATCTGCGTGGTCGTGCGCAGCGCCTCCGGGTGGGAGCTCACGCGCAACCCCGACTTCGTCGACCTCAACGTCGGGAACGCGAACCTGCGCCAGGGGTTGGACCTGACGATCTCGCGCCCCGGCCACGAGGCGCTGCGCGTGCTCGCGGTGCACCTGAAGTCGGGATGCTTCGGCGGCGAGACCGGCACGGGATGTGTGACGTTCTTCGCGCAGGTCGACAGGATCGAGGAGTGGGTCGACGCGCGCGCTGCCGCCGGCGAGGCGTACGCGGTGCTCGGGGACTTCAACAGGGTGATGACGGCCGACGACGTGGCGTGGCTCGAGCTCGACGACTCCGAGCCCGCGGGCGCCGACCTCACGCGCTCGATCCCCCAGGGCACGCCGACGCCGTGTTGGAGCGAGCTGTTCACCGAGTTCATCGACCACATCATCCTGGACCCGACGAGCGCCGGTTGGCTCGAGGAGTCCGGCCAGATCGCCTACGATGAGATGGGCTTCGAGGAGTACAACCTGCGCCTCTCGGACCACTGCCCGCTGTGGGCGGACCTGAAGGTGCCCACGTCCCGATGAGGCGTCTCTGGCGCTGACGGTGGAGGCCAGATGAAGCTCGTGATCGGCGAACAGAACATGACGCTCTGTGGGCGCTTCGTGCTGACGGGCTCGAAGGACCTGTTGGCGATTCGCCTCCGCGACGCAGGCGCCACGGTGACGGCGTCGCTGGGCGCGCGGACCACCGCGGTGGTGATCGGCGGAGGCTGGAACGTCACGAAGGAGCGCGCCGAGCAGCGCGGGTTGCCGGTGCTCAGCGAAGAGCAGGCGTTGGAGCTCCTGGAGCGGGGTGAGCTCGAGCTCGAGGAGGACGCCGAGCCCGACACCCCGTTGGACGCGCTCATCGGAGAGGCGCGCTCGATCCTCGACGGCGAGCACGACGCGGGGACCTGGCACGCGCTCGTGAGCCTGCTCGACCGATGCGCCCCCGAGCGCCAGGCCGGGCTCACCGACTACCTGAGCGGCCCGCTCGAACGATGGGTCCAGGGTCCACACGATCGGTTCACCACGCGAGCGCTGTACGACACGTACCCACCGCAGTGGCTCCGGCGCTCGCCACATGGCGAGCTGCGCGTGGCGCCCCCTGGCTGGGTGCGCGAGGCGGCGACGGGCTCGTCGCAGGCCAAGCACGCGCTCGCGCGCGCGCTCGTCCTGACCTCACTGCGTCACTCGAACCGCGAGCTCATCGAGGTCTTCGACGGAGGCTCGTTCGAGGGGATCACGCACCTCGACCTCGGCTCGTCGGGGAGCAAGAGGGTGTCTCAAGGCGTGCTCAAGGCGCTGGCGCAGGGCCCGAACACGCAGGGGCTAAGGAGCATGCGGTTGACGTCGTTCGAGGACGTCCACGCGGGCGCGCTGAGGCAGGACTCGGCGCTCGAGCTCGAGGAGCTCGCGTTCGAGTTCCACTCGATCGCGTACAGCGTGGCGGCGCTGCGCGCGCTGATGGAGTCGAGCTGGACGCGGGGGCTCAGGCGCGTGGTCGTCGAGAGGTCCTGGCTCGACGAGGTCCTGGACCTCGTCCGCGTGCTCGCGCCGTACACGCGAGGGCTCGACGGGTTCGTCATCGACGCGCTCGGTGGCCTCGGCGACGTCCACGAGCTCATCGCGGCGGCGCCGCCCTGCCCTTCGCTGGAGCTCAGGGGCGCGATCGTGAAGCTCTGGGACGCGCAGGCGCCGCAGCTCACCTCGACGAGGATGAAAGAAGAGACGGAGCACCTCGACGTGGGCGGGCTCCAGGCGGACCCGCTGAGCGACCAGGCCGGGCAGACCCGGGCGTCGCTCCGCGAGGCGTTCATCGAGAAGTTGCCGGGCGCGCCGCTCACGTCGGGGTTGTCCACGATCACGCTCGGGTCTTGGCGGACCGAGGATCTCGTCGAGCGGTTCGACGCCCATGGGGTCGAGGTCGTGGGTTAGCGGCTCAGTCGGCGTCGACGAGCCCGACCGAGTAGGTCTGCGTGGAGAACTCGGCGCAGCCATCGCAGATCGTCACGCCATACGTGTAGACGTTCGAGAAGGTCTCGTCCCCGCCGGATTCGAGGAAGGACACCTCGACGGGGACCGTGATGAGGCTACCTCCGAGCGTGGCCGCCTCGGTGGCGAAGGCCCGCTGGAGTTCGGACAGCTCGCCCAGGCCGGAGACGAACTCGATGTCGGCCATCGCGCGCGACTCGCTCCCGCGGACGAGCAGCGAGAGGGGCCGATCGAGCTCCAGCTCTCCGCTCGAGAACAGGTACCTCAGGCGCACGCTCCCGACCTGGTAGTCGCTGCCGTCGGCGCTCTCCACGATCGCGCGCACCTTGAACACGCCGGGCTCCGTGCGCGCGAAGGTCGGCGCGTCGCCCTCCACACCAGCGGGGATGTCGCTGAGGAGCTGCCCGTCTCGGATGTCCGAGAGGTTGAGCTGACCCCTGCCTCTGTAGGTGGCGTCGAGGGCGCCTCCGGGGAGGTCGACGAAGTCGCCCGTGAAGACGTCTGCGCGCACCTCGGCCGCGGGCGGGTAGTCGAACTCCATGATCACACCGCTCGGGTCGCCGCACCCGACGGTCGAGAGCGCCAGCGCGGCGGCCAGGAGGGCGACGCTGCCTGTTCTGAGATGCGTCATGGGCATGTGCTCCATCGTGGCGTTCGTGTTCATGGGGTCACCCCGCTGCCCGATGTGAAGGTCTGCGTGGTGACCTCCGCGCAGCCGTTGCACATCTCGACGTCGTAGGTGACGACGTTGGAGACGTAGCTGCCTGAGCCGATCGCGTCGACGGCGATGAGCTCGACCTCGACGGGCACCACGATGGTCGAGGCGCCGGCCGCGGCCAGTTCGTTCGTGAGCGTCTGTGTCACGAGCTGGAGCTCTCCGAGCCCGTCCACGAGCACGACCTCGACGGGGACGTCGACGTCTCCCGCGCGCAGCACGCGAGCGGAGCTCCGCTCGAACTCGAGATCGCCGGTCTGGAACCCGTACGTGATGCGCATCGTCACGACCTGGACATCCGCGTCGACGTCGAGCGTGGCGAGCCCGCCGAGCTTGAACACGCCTGGCTCGAAGCGATCGAGGACGGGGGAGCCGTCGTCGTAGCCGGCCGGGATCTCGCTGACGATCTGCCCCTCGCGGACCTCGCCGAGGTCGAGCGTGGCACGGTCGCGGCGGCCCGAGGGCTCGGCGACGAGCAACCTGCCGGTGAACACCTCGCCGCCGTCGAGCTCGCGCACCTCGGCCCTGGGAGGCCGCTCGAGGTCGAGCGTGAGCGCCTCGCCAGGGCCGCATCCCGCGGCGCCGACGCCCACGCAACACGACGCGAGCACCCAGAAGAACGTACTTGCCTTCATATCTCGTCTCCTCCCATCACTTCACTCCAGTGGTATGCTGGAGAGTATGTCGGGAGGATAGACAGGACACAAGAGCCCCACGCGCAAGGTCGAACGACCTGGCCGGCGCCGAGGAGTCGTTCACTGTGAAGATCGAAACCGAAGGTCAGTGCTTCGTGCTCTCGGGCGCGTTCGACCTGTCCGGGAACAAGCGCGCGCTGGTCGCGCGGCTCGAAGCGGCGGGAGCGACCGTCAAGAACACGACCTCGTCGCTGACGACGGCGGTGGTCATCGGGCGGAGCCAGTGGCCCACGAACGCCGAGGAGTTCGCCAGGCAGCGTGGGCTGCCGGTGCTGACGGAGGCGCAGGCGCTGGAGCTCCTGGAGCGAGGCACCCTCGAGCTCGAGGACGCCGCCGAACCCGACGCGCCCCTGGACGAACTCATCGGCGAGGCGCGCGCGGTGCTCGACGGGGAGCCGGACGCGCGCGCCTGGGACGCGCTCACGGGTTTGCTCGACCGGTGCTCGCTCGAGCGCCAGGCCGCGCTCGTCGACTACCTCCGCGGCCCGCTCGACCACTGGTCGATCCCCCAGAGCGCGAAGTACACGCCACCCAAGGATAGCGACTACTACATCGGGCAGTGGGCCGAGAGCGCGCCACTCGGCGTGCTGCGCGTGGCGCCAAGGTCCTGGATCTCCGAGGCGCTCCAGGGCGAGGTCCAGCCCAAGTATTCGCTCGCCAGGGCGGTGATGTTCACGAGGATGAAGCTCACGAACAAGGACGTCATCGCGGTGATCGGGTCTGGCGCGTTCACGAACGCGAGCGCACTGGACGTCGGGGAACATCAGGCCAAGCGCTCGGGCGCGGTGTTCACGGCCGTGGCGCAGAGCCCGATGGCGGCGAACCTGACGGACCTGCGCCTCGAGTCGTTCCTGGGCACGCACGCTCGCGCGCTGAGCCACGACAGCCCGCTGCGGCTGAAGCGGCTGCGCCTGAACGCCTCGACGAACACGTACGACGAGGCCGCGGTGGCCTCGCTCTGCTGCTCGGCGTGGGTCGAGGAGCTCGAGGAGCTCCACCTCGAGTCCCGCTACAGCTACCAACGCGGCGCGCCCAGGATCGAGGCGCTGCGGAACCTCCCCGAGCTCTCGCGCGTGGTCATCGAGCCGAGGGCCGGGTTGGGCATGCTCATGGGCGTGCTCGAGACGCTCCCTGCCACCGAGACCCTCGCCCTCGTGGGCAAGATCTACGGTGATCAAGGCGATCTCACGCGCGCGCTGCTCGAGCGCCCCGCGAGCGGATTCGGCACGCTCGATGTCTCAGAGCTCGAGACCTACTACGAGAAGGTGAGCGTCGACGGAGAGGACGTGACGCTCCAGGAGCACCTGTTCGACAGGCTCCCGGGCTCGAGGATGTGCGAGGGGCTCGAGCGCGTGCGGCTGGGGCCCTGGCGCACCGACGCGCTCGCCCAGGCGTTCGAGGCGCGCGGGATCGCGGTGGAGTAGAGGGCGCGAGCGCCGCTCAGCCGCCGAGCGTGGCGGAGAGCCTGGCGGAGGCGTCGCGGTACTCGGCCTCGAGGCGATCGACGAGCTCGGCGACGGTGGGGCAGTCGTCGATGGCGGCGACGCCCTGCCCGGCCGACCAGACGGTCTTCCACGCCTTGGCCTCGTCGCTCACGGTGAGCTTCTTGCCGAAGTCGACGTGGGCGGAGTCGCGCAGCTTCTCCATGTCGAAGCCGTTGTCGCGCAGGCTGGGCTCCATGAAGTTCGCGGGGACGCCCGAGACCGCGGGCGTGTAGACGATCTCGGCCGGGCCGACCTCGCGCAGCATCTCCTTGTACTCGGCCTGCGCGGCCGACTCCTGCGTGGCGATGAAGCGGGTGCCCATGTAGGCGAAGTCCGCGCCCATGGCGATGGCGGCCGCGGCGTCGGCGCCCGTGGACATGCAGCCCGCCAGGATGATCGTCCCGTCGAAGAAGGAGCGGATCTCGGAGATGAGCGCGAACGGGTTGGTCGTGCCGGCGTGGCCTCCGGCCCCGCCGGCCACCAGGATCAGGCCGTCCACGCCCGCCGCCTGCGCCTTGCGCGCGTGGCGAGCGTTCGTGACGTCGTGGAACACCACGCCGCCGTAGGAGTGGACCGTGTCGACGAGCTCGGAGACCGCGCCAAGCGACGTGATGATCAGCGGGACCTTCTTCTCGACGCAGACCGCGAGGTCCGCCTCGAGCCTGGGGTTCGAGCGGTGGGCGATGAGGTTGACGCCGTAGGGCGCGCCGTCGATGGCGCCCGCGATGTCGTCGCACCACTGCGCGAAGCCTTCGGTGGTCCGCTGGTTGAGCGCGGGGAAGGTCCCGATGACGCCCGCCTTGCAGCTCGCGATCACGAGCTCGGGGCCGCTGACCAGAAACATGGGCGCCGCGATCACGGGCAGTCGGGTTCCATCGAGGCTCTCGGGCTTCGCCATCTTCACGCTCCTTCTTCAGTAGGTTGCTTGTTGGCGAAGCGTAGCCCGGCTCAGAACGGGATGTCATCCTCGTTGTAGTCGTCGTTGGAGGGGGCCGCGCCGCCGCCGTCATCGGCCTGCTCTAGCTCGGCTGCGTCCGCCCACACCTTCTCGCCGTCGTCGGCCTCGATGCCCGCGCGCATCCCCTCGCCGTACTTCGACTCCCCCCACCAGAAGATCACGCCGACCGAGCCCGCGTCGCGGCCCTCGATCACGCGCACGCGGTCGCCCTTGCGGAACTTAGCGGCCTCCTTGGCGGCCTCGAGGACCTCCTCGGCGATCTCCTCGCTCGGGTCGCCCAGGTGGATCGCGTCGACCCAGTAGGACTCGTCCTCTTCCGGGCCGCGCACTCCCGCGCGCATCCCGTCGCCGTAGCGCGAGTCGCCCCACCAGAAGATCTCACCGACGACGCCGACGCCCTCGGTCCCGCCGATGATCTTGACG
>CAJXPN010000242.1 GCA_913058025.1 uncultured Myxococcales bacterium
ATACGAGATTTCTGCCTGTCTCGTGGGCTCGGAGATGTGTATAAGAGACAGTCAACACCCTCTGCGTCCCCACCTGCTGCTCCAAAGACGACGCCCTCAGCCCTCATACGGAGATGACAGCACACGCACACCCCCCCAAGAACTTGACGGACACTCGCTCGCGTACAGATTGAATGGCGTCGCCGGGACATCTAATTATGTCAACAATAACCACCTGGCGTCACCAAGGAGAGACGAAATAGATATGATGAACTCGATGATTGATATGAAGATGTTCGGTGCCCTCATTTGCTCGGCCGCCATGGCCGCCGGTTGCGCCTCCACGACCCCCGACGAGAGGGCCGACGCCGATACGACCGCCAACACGGCGACGCTGCGCGACGCCGAGGTCGCGGTGCTGACCGCCCAAGCCAGCGCGGTCTGCGCCCCTGACAAGTTCGACCGCGCCGAGGCGTTCCTCGACGCCGCCCGGCAGGCACAGCGCGAAGGTGACGAAGCCGACGTGAGCGTCAACGCGACCCGCGCCATCGACATGTCCGATCAGGTCAAGGCGCAGTACGCGCTGCTCTGGCCGAACTGCGAGGGCACCGTCGCCGACAAGATCGACGACGCGCTCGAGGAGGCCAGCCCGAACCGCTCGGTCTCGATCGTCGTCGGCATCGGCGAGGTCGACCAGGGCGAGCTCAACCGCATCTACTTCTCCTACGACCAGGATCGGCTGGACGCCGAGGACAAGGAGTTGCTCTACAAGGTCGACACCTGGCTCGAGGAGCACCCGAACCAGGACCTCGTGATCGAGGGACACGCCGACGAGCGCGGCACCGACGCGTACAACCTCGCGTTGGGCGAGCGCAGGGCCTACAACGTCAAGAAGTTCCTGGTGACGATGGGCGTCGAGCCCGAGAGGCTCCGCGTCGTCACCTACGGTGAGGAGGACCCCGCCGTCGAGGAGGCCGACTCACCGCGTGAGTACCGCAAGAACCGCCGCGTGGAGTTCGAGGGCGAGCTGAGCTCGAACCCGTGAGCCCGCCGCGAGTGAGGCTCAGACGTTCGTGACGCCTCGAGAGGGCGCGCCCCTGGTGGGCGCGCCCTCTCCTCGTGGTGGCGCTGCGCGAGGTGACGTGGAATGGAGCGGATGTTTTTCATTCGCTCGCGCGTTCGGCATAATGACGAAGATGAAGGTGACGTCGCGCCTCGCCGCGCGATGAAGGGTCAGAGGAGAGCATGACGAGAGAGCGAAGAGCGTTCATAGCGGATCTGGCCTTCGTGGCCGCGGTCCTCTACCCGGTCCTGGTGCCGCAGGCCCTGAACGCCGTACTCGACAAGGCGGACACGACCGCGGTGGCCGGCGCAGGCTCCTGGGCGCTCGAGCTGTTGCTCGTGGGCCCCGCGATGGCGCAGCGCATGCTCGGGGACTGGACCTTCGGCTTCGGGCTGTTGTGCGCGGCGCCGATGCTGATCGCGGCGACCGCGGCGCTCTCGCTGCGGCTGGCCAGCGACCTCGGCCACCGCAGCAGGTGGCTCGTATGGAGCGTCGTGCTCGGGCGCCACGCGCTCTGGGCGCTTGCGGCAGGCGGCTTCGCGGCGTACCTCGCCGGACCAGCGGGTTGGGCGTTGTCCGTGGTCCCGCTAGTGATGTGGGCCACGCTCGCCTGGGCCATCGAGGCCTTCGAGTCCACCCGCACCCGCTTCTTCGAGGCCGTCCTCGCGATGACCATGCTCGAGCACCTGCTCTGGCCGGGCGCCGTCACGCTCTGGCTCCTCTTCGTCTGACCCGGCGCGCGCGATATGGGCCCTTCTCAAAGGGCGGCGCATCGTGGATAAATGACCCCGAACGAAATCGAACCAAACGACGAGCCACGAGGACGCGCCACGCGCGCCCTCATCCGCCATATGGGGTGTCATGAGTCAGGCAGACGTGTTCACCAGTGAGGAGGGGTTGGCCAAGGGGCCGCTCGAGGATTCCGCGCGCGCCGCGCTGCGGGGACTGTGCGCGGACCTTTCGGGGGCGCTCGGCGGCTCGCTTCGCGCCATCGTGCTCCACGGGAGCGCGGCGAGGGAGGACTACATCCCGGGCCGGAGCGACGTGAACGTGCTGGTGGTCGTCGACGAGGTCACGCTCGACGCGTGCGACTCCGCGCTCGCCCCGTGGCGGGTGGCGCAGCGGGACGCTCCCGTGGTCATCGAGCTGATGACCACGCGCGATCTCGAGCGCTCCACCGACGTCTTCCCGCTCCGGTTCCTGAACATGCAACGGGGACACTCCACGCTGTGGGGCGAGGATGTGCTCTCGGAGCTCGACATCCGGTGGGACCACTTGCGGCTGCGGGTCGAGCAGCTCATCAAGGAGCTGCTCTTCGAGCTCCGCGAGACGTACATGCGCCACGCGAGCCGTCCCGAGTTGCTCGGCGGCGCGCTCTCACGCGCCTACGGCTCGTACCTGCTCGGCGTGGGCGCCCTGCTCTACCTGCGCGATGGGGAGTGGTGGCTGAGCGGAAAGGAGAAGATCGCCGAGGTCGCCGCGCGCGAGCTCGAGCTGGACGCGAAGCTCCTCGGCAAGCTGCTCGAGCTCCATCGCGGTGACCTCGACCCGTCCCCGGGCCAGGTCCGATCACTCTACGAGAGCTTCATGGCGCTCGTCGAACTCACCGCGGACGCCGTCGACCGCCTCGAAGAGCAGGAGTGATTGATGTTGGCCAGCATGAGCGGCGCGACCTTCCTCGCGATCTACGTGTTCTTCGCCCTCGGGGTGCTCGCCGTCGCGTGGGTCGCGCGCGTGCGGCTCGACCCCACGCGTGAGCGCGCCGTGGACGAGTCCGCGCTGACCTCGCTCTCCCCCGCCGACCTCGCGTTCATGCGCGGCGGCGTAAGAGGGATCGCAGAGTTCACGTTGATGGACCTCGTGGGCCGCGGGTACCTCACCGCCGAGCGGTACGACGCGGCCTTCGCCTCGAGGCTCGTCCTCGCGCGCGCCGAAGGGTCGCCGAAGACGAGCTACCTCGCGGCCCACGAGCGCGCGGTCCTCGCCACGGTGTCTCAGCCGCGCAGCGTACGGGACGTGCTCGACGACGTGGACACCCTCGACGCGCTCGCGCCCACGCGCGAGGCCACGGAGCGCCGGCTCCAGAAGCTCGACTGGGCGCTCCACGGTGAGCCTCGCTCGCGCCTGCTCACGCTCGACGCCGCGCTCATCGGCGCGCTCATCCTCGGCGTGGGCGTCAAGGCGCTCGTCGGCGCCCCAGACGGCAGCGCAGGCATCAACGCCGCGCTCGTCGTGTGCGTGCTCGCCGGGCTCGGTGTCCAGTGGCGCGTGGCGCCAGGCCGCCTGAGCGACCTGGGCACGCGCGCCTTCAAGCAGATCCGGAGGATGCACACGCCGCTGCGCGCGCGCATCGCAAGAGAGGACAGGGAGCTGGCCGATGGCCAGCTCGCCACGGTCGCCGCGCTCTTCGACGCCTCGCTCCTCGCCCCCGATACAGAGCGCGCGCATAGCGAGCGCTCCTGACGTCTGATATAACATTGCGCGTTCCCACAACCACACGCCGGGGCTGCGACGAAGCGCTCGACGCCGCCGCAACCCCGCACGTCATGAGGCAAACCGAACGACATGGCTGAAGAGATCCTGCTCGATTACGCCGTCAACCGACCGAACGTCTCCACCCAACGCGACGAGACCGAGCTCAAGGTGCTGGTCAAGGTCAACGCATCGAACGCGCTACGCGCGGGTGGCATGGAGGTCGTCCTACCGATCCACCTCGCGCTCGTGCTCGACGTCTCCTCGTCGATGAAGTCCTCCGAGATCGACGCGCTCAAGGAGGCCGCGCGCGCCGCGGTCGACGAGCTGCGCCCCGGCGACTTCGTGACCGTGCTCGCCTTCCAGTCGGTCGTCTATGACATCGTCGAACCCACGAGGATCGAAGACTCCTCGACCAAGGCGCTCGTGAGCTCCAAGATCGACGTCATCGATCAGTTCCAGGGCGGCGGCACCGACATGGAGTACGCGCTCGACAAGGCCGAGCACCACCTGCTCATGGTCCCGGGCGACAACCTCGTCCGCAAGATCATGCTGTTCACGGACGGTCAGCTCACCGGCAACCCCGAGACGTGCATCAAGCGCGCCGCCGAAATCTCTCAGCGTGGGTACTCGATCGACGCCTTCGGGTTCGGCGCCGAGTTCGACTACAAGTTCATGCAGCGCATCGCCTCCTTCTCCAACGGCTACACCGAGAAGATCGACAAGCCCCACGAGATCCGCCGCGTCTTCGAGCGCCGCGTGAAGGCCGCCGCCAGCTCCATCGCCAAGAACGTGCGCGTGGACCTGACGTTCACGCCTCACGTCCGCGCCCAGCGTGGATGGCGCTCGAGCCCCGAGATCGCCTACATGGGCAAGATCAGGCTGCCTGGCGAGGACCGCACGATCTCGATCCCGATCGGAGCGGTCGAGCGAGACAAGGAGTACGCCTTCATCGTCACCTGCTCGGTGCCCAAGCGCCCCGCGGGCAACATCCGCATCGTCAAGGCCGAGCTCTTCTACGACGTCCCCGCGATGCAGATCACCGGCGGCTCATCCCTCCAGTCGATCGTCATCAACTACACCGACGACGCCCAGGCCCTCGCGCTGATCAACGGCGAGGTCGAGCGCGCCTTCGACGAGGCCGAGATCGGCCGCATGGTCGAGGGGCTCGATCGCGCCATGAACGCGGGAGCCCGCGAAGACGCAGCCGCGCTCATCGACAAGCTCACCGAGCGCTACCGCGAGCTCGGCGACGAGGAGATGGCCGCGCACTACGTCGGCCTCAAGCAGAAGTACGTGTCTCAGGGAGCCCTGTCTCAGGACGACATGAACACCACGCGCCACAAGTCAACGCAGAAGCGCTCCAGCGGCGTCCAGCTCGTCGACGCGTCGAGCCTGATCTAATGAACCACGGCGGCCTGGGCTGCCCATGAACCATGCAGGAGAGTCAACGAGATGTCGGATTCCCACGACGCCCCCGCCGTCCTCTATTCGCCCCTGACCGGTCAGGCCTTCCACGCCGGCTCCCCCGAGTTCGAGGCTGGCTTCGGCCCCGAAGGTGAGGAGCTCGTCGCCACGGCGCCTGGCGCCGAGCCCGCCGCCGATGCGCCAGCCGCGCAGGCTGGCTTCGGCATGGACGATGACGACGACTTCGGCGACTACACCTCTCAGGAGGCGCCAGCCGACCCCACCCCTGAAGCGCCCGCTCACCAGGAGGAGGCCCTCGAGGAGGCACACGTCGAGGCGACCCACCAGGAGACGTCGGCGTCACCCGACGTCCTCTACTCCTCGCTCTCCGGCGACCCCTACCCTCGCGGCACGCCCGAGTACGAGGAGGGGTTCGGACCCATGGGCGAAGAGCTCCTCACGTCACCACCTGCGGGTGAGGCGCCGTCACACGACGAGCCCGCCGCAGCCCCCGAGCCCCAGACGGAGGAGGAGGTCGACTTCGCCGCAGAGTTCGCCGCGCTCGAGGCCGCAGAGTCAGACGAGCCCGCCGCAGCTCCTGAGCCCGAGCCTGCGCCCGCGCCTGTGGTCACCCCTGGCACGCAGCCCAACCCGGCCATCGACCTCCCCTCCCCTGGGGTCTTCGAGAACCCGGCCACGTTGACCCTCTACGTCAACCGCGAGCCCGTACACACCTACAACATCGACTCGGACGAGACGCTGATCGGACGTCGCGACGTCCGCGCAGACATCGACCCCGACCTCGACCTCACGTCGTGGGACGATCAAGGCTATGTCTCCCGCAAGCACTGCTACATCTACCGCCAGAACAAGAACTACACGATCTACGCCATCTCGAACGGAGGAGTACAAGTCAACGCCACGCTCCTCGAGCTCGGCGACAGGCACCCTCTCAAGGACGGCGACGTCGTCGTCCTCGCGGGCGCGTTCGCGTTCAAGTTCGCCCTCCCCTGAAGCCCCCGTGCCCGGGTCCATGACCCGGGCAACGTCGAGGTCCTCCCGTGCGCGACTTCCCCTTCAGCCTCCACGGTGGTCGCTACCACGTCGAGCGCGTCTTCGCCGACAGCGGCGGCATGGGCGTCCTCTTTCAGGCGCGCGACCGCCGCCTCGCCGACAACCTCGTCCTCCTCAAGACCACCCGGTATGACGGCGGACGCCACGCACGCCACTTCCGCTACACCCCCACCGAGGCGATCAAGCACGTCATCCAGACGCGCAAGATCATCGACTGGGAGAAGAAGGTCCTGATCCGCTTCCGCGAGGCGGGCGTCAACAACATCCCCGGCGTGAACGACTACTTCTTCGGGCCGTCTCAGACGCTCGCGAGCAGCTACGACGGGAAGTCTGGACCCTTCGACCTCCCCGCAAAGCTGATCGCCGCGGAGCCCTACCTCGTCATGGAGTACGTCCAGGGGGAGCCGCTCGAGGACCGGATGCGTAAGCCCGACTTCCGGGCCAAGCTCGAGCTTCGCCTCCTCCA
This sequence comes from uncultured Myxococcales bacterium, assembly GCA_913058025.1. Classification (GTDB taxonomy): domain Bacteria; phylum Myxococcota_A; class Bradymonadia; order Bradymonadales; family Bradymonadaceae; genus CAJXPN01. Next base: position 6,462 of record CAJXPN010000242.1, read on the forward strand.
GATGGCCCGTGAGGTCCTCACCATCTTCGCGCGCCTGCACGCCCCGACCGACCTCGGCGGCCACCAGGGAAAGTTCATCTACCAGGACCTCAAGCCCGCCAACATCCTCGTCAGCCACGACGACTACTTCACCCTCATCGACTTCGGGGCCGTCACGCTCAAGCTCGGGAACCGCACCACGGAACCCACCGCGGGCTGCATCACCACCGGGTACGCCGCCCCCGAGGCTTCGGACGGCCGAGAGTCGCTCATCGACGAGCGCTTCGACATCTACACGCTCGGCGCGACCTTCTGGCACGCCGTGACGCTTCGAGACCTGTCTCTTATACACATCTGACGCTGCCGACGATCTACTCTGTGTAG
>CAJXPN010000243.1 GCA_913058025.1 uncultured Myxococcales bacterium
ATCTACACAGAGTAGATCGTCGGCAGCGTCAGATGTGTATAAGAGACAGCTTCGGCATCGTCCGCGCCTCCGACCCCACCCACTACGTCTGCGAGGAGGCGTTCTCGGGCTCCAACGACTTCCTCATCGAGGTGCTCGGCCCGAACCAGTGGGTCCTCGCGTCCCGTTACACCATCTCCAGGACCGACGACGGCTGCGACTTCGACCGCGTCGTCGAGCTCACCCAGACCCCCACGGCGCTCGCGTCCCACCTCACCACGGGCCACCTCGCTGCGACCACGAACGACCCGGCCGCGCCCGGCCGCCTGCTCTGGAGCGAGGACGCCGGGCGCTCCTTCGCGCCCGCGCCGGCCCCAGGCGGAGGCGACCTCGAGCTGACCGGCGTGGAGTTTCTCTCCGGGCGCGAGCTCGTCGTCTCCGCGTACGACACGGCCTCGAAGGGCGAGGGCTCGCACTGGCGCGTGGAGATGCCCTCGGGGGAGGCGACCCGGCTGCCTTCTCCCGGCGCGTACCCGCACGTCCTCGACGCGCGAGACGGGGTCATCGCTGGCGTCGCCGTCGACGGCCCCGCGCTCTTCGTCTTCGCCGGAGGAGTCGACGGCCCCTTCGCCCGGCACGACGTGGACTCCTGGCCCGAGTCCGTGCGGTTCGGCCCGGACGGCACGCTCTGGATCGCCACGTCGTCGCAGGGGGAGGGGCTCCTCGAGCGCGGCACCCCCACCGACGACGGCTACTCCTGGGAGGTCGTCCTCGAGGGCCACTCCACGAAGTGCCTCGGGTTTCAGGGCGCCGACCTGCTCCTTTGCGCGCGCCGCGCCCAGGAGGGCCACGACCTCTCCCTCGTCACCCTCGGGGGAGACGCCGCCCCGGCGCTCACGCTCGAGGGGCTCCGTGGCCCCGTCGAGGTATGCCCCGAGGGCTCGGACGTCGCCGTCATGTGCCCCGAGGTCTGGCCGGAGCTCGAGCGCGTGTTCCTCCCAGAGCAAGACGCGCCCGGGACCAATGGCCCGGGCGCGTCCGCCGACTCTGGAGGCCCGCTCGGGTGCTCCTCCTCTCCCCGCCGCGCGCCCTCTGGCGCGCTCTGGCTGTTCGTCGCGTTCGTCGCGCTCGCTGCGCGCCGTTGGCGCGCCGCCTGACATGAGGAGCCAGGCGTCAGAAGTCAGAAGTCGACTTCGCCGTTGACCGACGCGTTCGCCTTGTTGAACTTCTCCGACACGGTCGAACCGAAGATCTTGACGATGGCGATGACCACACAAGCGATGAGGATGAGGAGGATGATGTACTCGGTGGCGCCGGCGCCGTCTTCGTCGTTGTGAAGGGCGATCAGCAGGTTCTTGAGGTCGTTCATGTCGTACGCTCCATGGATGGGCCGGCGCTCACGCGCCAGCGGTAGTTTGCAATCTGGGATGTCACGGGCGCTTACCACCAGTGACCTCGAGGTCGGCCGAGTCGGGCTGTCGGCCCGGCTCAGGTGAAGTCGACCACGTCCTTGACGGACGAGTTCGCCTTGTTGAACTTCGACGAGACGGTCGATCCGAAGACCTTGACGATCGAGATGACCACACACGCGATGAGGATGAGCAGGATGATGTACTCGGTGGCGCCGGCGCCGTCTTCGTCGTTGTGAAGCGCGACCAGGATGCTCTTGAAGTCGTTCATGTCATACTCTCCATACATGGTGCCGAGTCGCATGAGACCCGACGGCATAGGTGATGCGCCATACGCGCGCTCCCGACGGCAGTACGTCGTGAGGTGTACGACATGAAGCTCCATTCGAGCCGCACGTCGCACGAGAGATTCCACGGAAATACTCCGCCTCTTCTCTCCTCTGTCTGGTTTGTGTCCGGCTCCCATAGTGGAGTCGGTGTGTGCCTCCGTTTCATCATCACACCCATATGGTGGGATGTATGAACGCCAGCACCACGTTCCATACGCTGCATACCTATAGCAAGGCGTGTGCCAGTTCCTTGAATGAGGCTCGTGTTCGCGCGAAAGCGCCGGTTGTGGCGTCCCGAGGGCGGCGTGGGTGTGTCATGGTGTCACGGTCAGTGTGCTCGGCTGGGGTCTGGAGAACCCGGCCAGCGCTCACTCCGACTCGGCGTCCTCGCCTCGCTCATGGAGCATGAGCGCGCGGCTGCGCCCCCGCGCGCCGCCGTCGGTCGCGTCGTAGGCGTACTCGACGAACGCGTCGGGGCTCAGCCTGAGCTGCTCGAAGATCCTGCCGAGGTACTCGCCGATCACGCCCAGGAACAGCGCGTTGATGCTCATGGACATCAGGATGAGCACGGTCGTCGTCGCGAAGCCCGCCGGCCAGTCGAGCCCGAACACGGCCCGCCCCACCGCGTAGAACAGCGCCGTGCACACCGTGACGACCGAGATCGACAGGCCGATGTAGGTCGCCAGCCGCAGCGGCACGATCGACTGGCTGATGATCCCGTCGAACGCCAGGCTCATCAGGTTGAACAGCGAGAACTTGCTCTCGCCTATCTCCCGGCGCTCCCTCCCATACGGGATGCCGAGCTGCTCGAACCCGAACGTGGTCAGCGTCCCCCTCAGGTAGGGGCGCACGTCCTTGATCCCACGGATCGCCTCGACGACCACCCGGTCTACGAGCCTGAAGTCTCCCGCGTCCAGCGGCAGATCCTCCGGGCTGAGCGCGTTGATCAACCTGTAGAAGACTCTCCTCGCGGTCGTGATCGCCCAACCCTCCTTGCGCTTCTGTCGCACCCCGTAGACGACCTCGTACCCGCGCTCCCACTCCTCCACGAAGCGCACGATCAGCTCGGGCGGGTCCTGAAGATCGCAGTCGAGCTGGATCGCCGCGTCCCCCCTCACGTGCATGTAACCCATGAAGATCGAGCGCTGGAACCCCACGTTGCGTGAGAACCGGAACACCCGCACCCGCGGGTCTCGCCGCGCGAGCTTCACCAGCGACCCGATCGTCGCGTCCGTGCTGTGGTTGTCGGTGAAGACGAACTCGATGTCGTACCGGTCCGCGAGCGGCTCGAACGCCTCGAGGACTCCCTCGTACGCGCGCTCGATGTTCCCCTCCTCGTTGTAGACCGGGATGAGGATCGAGATCAGTGGCTTGCCGTCTCCGCTCATCGCGCGCGCCCCCAGGCCATGTACTGGGCGCCCAGCGGGCACCACGCCAGCGCGGGCTCGAGCCCGCGCAGGAACGCGAACTGCGCCGGGAAGAACAGGATGTAGCTCTTCGTGACCTCCTCGAGCCCCGCCTCGACCAGCAAGCCCTCAGACTCCGCAGGCCACAGCAGGATCGCGTCCTCGTCGAACGCGCACATGGCCACCACCCTCCGCGTGACCGGGTTGAGCGGGTTGTGCTCGAAGATGACCAGCCTGCCGCCCGGCGCGAGCCGCTCTCCGAGGTCCCGCATGACCCCGCGGCGCTGCGCCGGCGGGATGTGGTGCAGCACGTTCGAGATCGTGATCAGGTCGTAGTCACGGCCGAGCTCGTCGAGCTCGTGGGTGAACAGGCCGCGCCCACGCAGCGACTCGGGCACCCGCCCGATGCTCTCACTCGAGACGTCGAACCCGTCGACGCGCGCCTCCCCGAAGGCCTCGGTGATGTGCCGCGTCACCATCCCCACGCCGCACCCGTAGTCGAGCACGCGCGCGGGCTCCTCGGCCCCAAGGAGCCTCCTCAGCGCGTGCGCCTTGTACGCGTGGAAGTACTCGGCGCCCTCTCCCGATGCGCGCAGCGCGTCGTCCAGGAGGTCCTGGTAGTCGTCTGCGTATTCGTCGAACTCGGCCATGCGTCGCTCCTGTGTTCACCCTCGCGCGAGCATACGGCGTACCGCCTCACGCACGTCCACGCGAGCGCCCCATCCCAGGACCTCGCGCGTGTGCCCCGGATCACCCACGATCCTGGGCGGTTCGTCGGCCCGGTCCGGCCTCGCCCCCAACCCCTCGAGCAGCCACGGCGCCTCCGCCTGCCTCGCCACCTCCTCGACCACCTCTCGCACCGAGACGCCCACCCCCGAGCACACCAGCAGCGTGTCCGACTCCCCCACGCCTCGACCACGCGCCGCCATCTCCGCCAGCGCCTCGGCGGCGTCCTCGACGTACACGAAGTCGCGCACCACCCGACCGCTCGTGAGCGACGGCGTCTGCCCCGACCTCGCGCCCCCGATCAGCTCCGCGAACAACCTGCCCGGCGCCTCACCCTCGCCGAAGACGTTGAACAGCCTCGCGACCACCAACTCTACGCCTCGCTCGGCCGCGAGCTGCCTCGCCCACATCGTCGCGCTCGCCTTGGCCACGCCGTAGCGCGACGTCGGCCCGATCGGCGACGCGTGCGTGAGCGCCTCCCCATCGACCGGCGGCGCGAGCTCGGACCAGCTCCCCGCGTGCACGACCCGCTCGACGCCCCAGCGCGCGGCCGCCTCGACGACGTCCACGGTCAGGCGCGCGTGCCCCTCCATCAGGTCCCTCGTGGCGCGCTCGTCGACGCGAACCCCCGAGGCCGCCAGGTGCACGACGACCTCGGGCGGGTCGTCGTCGAAGGCGCGCAGCGTCTGGGCGTCGATCCTCCCGAGCCGCTCGACCCGCGCGCCCTCGCGCTCGAGCTGGTCCCCGCGCTCGGAGCCCGCGCGCACCGGGCACGAGACCCGCGCGCCGCGCTCGAGCATCGCGCGCGCGAGCGCCCCCCCGATGAACCCGGACGCCCCCGTGATCAAGACGCGGCGACCTCTCATGAGCCCCCGACCCTTGCCTCGAACTCCTCGATCTGCGCGCGCATCAACTCCGCCGCGTCGCCACCTCGCTCCCAGTCCGCGTACCAACGGGCCGTCCACGACAGCGCCTCGGCGGTGTCGAGCGCCGGCGCCCAGCCCAATTCGTCCCGAGCCAGCGACGCGTCCAACGTGAGCGTCCCCGTCTCGTGGGGCCCCGTCTCCTCGGTCGCGTAGGTCGCCTCGCCCGCGTCGAGCTCTCGCATCAACGCCTCGGTGACCTCGCGCACCGTCGCGCTCTGGCTCACGCCCGGCCCGAAGTTGACGCCCCGAGACCACCTCTCGCCATCGCGCATGCACGCGTCGATGAGCATCAGGTAACCGTGGAGCGCGTCCAGGACGTGCTGCCACGGCCGCCTCGCGTTCGGCCGGCGGATGTTCACCGGCTCGCCCGCGCGCGCTCCCCTGATGAGGTCGGGCACGAGCCGATCCTCGCTCCAGTCGCCCCCGCCGATGACGTTCCCGGCGCGCGCGCTCGCGAGCGCTCGTCCCGCCGGTCTGTAGTAGGACTGCCTATAAGAGTCGGTCACGAGCTCGGCCGCGCCCTTGCTCGCGCTGTACGGGTCGTAACCGCCCATCGGGTCGCCCTCGCTGTGGCCCCCCGCCGGCGCCGGCGTCCGGTAGCACTTGTCCGAGGTCACCACGAGGACGCACCCGACCGACTCCTGCGCCGCGCACGCCTCGAGCAGGTTCGCCGTCCCCATGATGTTCGTCTCGAACGTCTCGATGGGCTGCTTGAATGAGCGCCGCACCAGCGGCTGCGCCGCCATGTGCACCACGACCGACGCCTCGCTCGCGCGCGCCGCCGCGCGCAACGCGTCGAGGTCCCGCACGTCCGCGATCGTCGAGCTCGCAAGGCGCTCCCCGAGCCTCGCCGTCACGAACAGGTCCTCCTCGTGCTCGGGCTCGAGCGCGTAGCCGTGCACCCTCGCGCCCGCGCTAAGGAGCCACTCGCACAACCACGAGCCCTTGAACCCCGTGTGCCCCGTCACCAACACCGAGGTCCCGTCGAACCGCTCACGCAGCGCGCTCATGGCGTCCACCACGGCGCGTCGCCCGACTCCCAGAGCTGCTCGAGCAGGCTGCGCTCACGAAGCGTGTCCATCGGCTGCCAGAACCCCTCGTGCGTGAACGCCATGAGCTCGCCGTCACGGCTGAGCGCCTCGAGCGGCGCGCGCTCGAGCACCGTGTCGTCTCCATCCAGGTAGTCGAACACGCCCGGCTCGAAGACGAAGAACCCACCGTTGATCCATCCACCCCCCGCCTGCGGCTTCTCCGAGAACTCCGCCACGCGGTCGCCCTCGATCGCCAGGCCGCCGAAGCGCGCCGGTGGGCGCACCGCGGTGACCGTGGCGAGCTTGCCGTGCGAGCGGTGGAACTCCAGCAGCGCCGTCACGTCCACGTCCCCGACTCCGTCGCCGTAGGTCACCATGAAGGTCTCGTCGTCGAGCCAACTGCGAAGGCGCTTGATCCTGCCCCCCGTCATCGTGTTCAGCCCCGTGTCCACCACGGACACGCGCCACGGCGGCGTGTACGCGCGCACGACCTCCTCCTCACCCGTCCTCAGATCCACGGTGTAGTCGCTGCTCTTGATGTAGAAGTCGTGGAAGTACTCCTTGATCATCGAGCCCTTGTAACCGCACGCGATCACGAAGTCCTCCACGCCGTGGGCGCCGTAGATGTTCATGATGTGCCACATGATGGGGTGCGGCCCCACCTGCACGAGCGGCTTCGGGATACGCTCGGTCAACTCGGCGAGCCGACTGCCGAAGCCACCTGCAAGGATGACGGTCTTCACGAATGCTCCTCCTGGGAGTGGCGTGTTCGAGGCCGCGTCGCCGCGACGTGATGTTGTGGTCGTTCTCGATTGGCGTCATGATACACCGAACCCATGGGCCGTCCATTCAGGGACGTGTGAGACGACCGCGGCCTCCTGGCGCGCGTGCGCGCGCTCCTCGCGGAGCGACGCGTCCTCACCCCCACCACACGCAATGATCGAGCCCACCGCCCGCAGCGCGAGCGGTGCCGAGGTGCCGATGCTGTCTCTTATACACATCTGACGCTGCCGAC
>CAJXPN010000244.1 GCA_913058025.1 uncultured Myxococcales bacterium
TTCGACAACCACCAGAACACACGCACCGTCGAAGCCGCGCTGCGCGCTGCCGGCGCCAAGACGGTGAAGAGCATGGGCTTGAAGGTCGAGGTCCTCGTGCTCGGGACCAGATCCTTGCCAAGGCAGACCCAGATCGCCAAGGATCGTGGCATCCCGATCCTGCGTGAGACTGAACTCGACACGTTGCTCGCCAAGGGGTCCGTCGAAATCGACTTCGAGCCGCCCTCGGTCGAGGATGGCGATGCCTCGATCGATGAGCTGTTGGGCGAGGTCCGGGGCGTGCTCGCCGAAGCGCCGAGCCCAGCGCTCTGGGGGCAAATCGTGGCACTCGTGAACCAGTGCGACCCCGACCAGCTCAACCCACTCGTGGACTACATCAACGGACACATCGAGCACTGGCCCGCGCACCAGACCATGCTCTGCGTGGCGCCCAGGGCATGGGCCGCCGCGATGCTCCGTGGCCAGGACACGCCCGCCTACAGGCTCGTGAGGCGGCTGGATCTGAGTGACGTCGCCGTGAACACCACCACCTTCAAGAAGGTGCTCGGCTGCGCGAGCCTGAACGCCGTCGAGTCGATGGACCTCGCCACGGAGAAGAAGCTCACAAAGACCGCGTTCAAGACGCTCATGGCGCACCCTCTCATGGGCTCACTCGACGAGCTCGTCGTGGGCATCTTCGACGAGGGCTGCGCCCAGACGCTCGACGTGCCCTCGAGCCTGACCTCGCTCGGATGCTACCCCACCCCACAATGGCGCGTGCCCGCGGCGACCTATGAGACGCTCTTCGGCGCGGCCGCGTGCGCGGGCGTGAAGCGCCTGTCGTTCTACTCACGCCATGGATGGGGCAACAGCGTCGCGCTCGTCTTCGCCAAGCTCGCCAGCAACGCGATGCTCCCGGCGCTGGAACAGCTCGAGATCGACTTCGTCCGTCATGGAAGCAGCCGCAACATGAACCCCATGACGACCAACACACTGGCGTGGACCCTGGACAGCACCCCCGAAGACGCACGCGCGCGCATCCAGACGCTCACGCTGCGCACGAGGCTCAACAGGTCCTACACCCCGGCGGACCCGTTCGACATGCGCCCACTAGGGAACCTGCGCACGCTGCGCCTCTTCGACGCGGGCGCCCACCGCAGCGACGCGGTCAAACTCAGGGACTTCGACCGGGTCTTCCACGCCCACGAGCTCCGGCTGCCCGACTCGCTGGAGAGGATCGTGACGAACGCGCCGCTGGACCGGGGCGCATTCGCCAGGCTCATCCAGGCTCGCCCCGACCTCGAGGTCGTCCAGGACCCCGACGAGGCCCCGTTCGCCGGCTGAGCGATCACGCCAGCGATGGTCACTGCTCCGACGCGACGCTACATTGGCCCATACCGCGCTACCGCAACTCCCATGAGAGACACGATGAAGATCGAGCTAGAGGGCACGACGTTCTGCGTCACGGGTAACTTCGACAACCACCAGAACACACGCACCGTCGAAGCCGCGCTGCGCGCTGCCGGCGGCAAGACGATGAAGAGCATGGGCCTGAAGGTCGAGGCGCTCGTGTTCGGGGGCGGTTACACGCAGAAGACCCAGACCGCCAGGGACCGCGGCATCCCGATCTTGCGCGAGGCCGAGCTCGACAGGCTGCTCGCCGAAGGGTCCGTCGAGATCGACTTCGAGCCGCCCACGGTCGAGGGCGGCGAGGCCTCGGTCGACGAGCTCCTGGGCGAGGTCCGGGGTGTGCTCGCCGAGGCGCCTGGCCCGGCGCTCTGGCTGAAGATCGTCGCGCTCGTGAACCAGTGCGACCCCGAGCAGGTCGGCCCGCTCGTCGACTACGTCAACGGCCACATCGAGCACTGGCCCGCGCACCAGGCCACGCTCTGCGTGGCTCCCAAGGAGTGGATCGTCACGATGATCCAGGGCCAGGACACGCCCGCCTACGGGCTCGTGCGGCGGCTGAACCTGAGCGACGTGGCCGTGAACACCACGGGCTTCAAGAAGCTGCTGGGCTGCGTGAGCCTGGACGCGCTCACGTCGGTGGACGTCGCCGTGGAGAAGAAGCTCACCAAGACCGCGTTCAAGGCGCTCGCGGCGCACGCGCGCTTCGCCTCGCTCGACGAGCTCGTCGTGGGCTTCTTCGACGAGGGCTGCGCCCAGGCGCTCGACGTGCCCGCGAGCCTGACCGCCCTCGGGTGCTACCCCGACGTGTACTGGCGCGTGGACGCCCCGACCTACGACGTGCTCTTCGGCGCGGCCGCGTGCGCGGGCGTGAAGCGGCTGTCGTTCTACGCGCGCTCTGGCTGGGGCAGCGGCGTCGCGGACGTCCTCGCCAGGCTCGCCGACGACGCGATGCTCCCCGCCATGGATCACTTCGAGATCGACTTCGTGCACCACGGCCGCAGCGTCGGCATGAACCCGATGTCGCCCGACACGCTCGAGTGGACGATCGACCGCACGCCCGAGGCCGCGCGCGCGCGCATCAAGACCCTCACGCTGCGCACGAAGGTCGACGGCTTCTACCACTCGACGAACACGTTCAGCATGAGGCATCTGGAGAACCTGAAGACGCTGCGCCTCTTCGACGCGGGCGCCTACCGCCGCGACGAGGTCACGGTCGAGGACTTCGACCGCGTCTTCCACGCCGACGGGCTCCAGCTGCCCGACTCGCTCGAGCGGGTCGTGACGAACGCGCCGCTGGACCGGGGCGCGTTCGCCAGGCTCATCCAGGCTCGCCCCGACCTCGAGGTCGTCCAGGACCCTGACGAGGCCCCGTTCGCAGGGTGAGCGAGCGGCCTCGCACGTTTAAGGCCGTTTAAGTAGGCCTTGGCGCGCTGCCTTGAGACTGTTTGGATGTCACCCCTCGTTCGGACGCACCGCCTCGCTCGATTTCGGAGCCAGACGATGCAGCGAAAGTCCTTTGTATCCCTCTTCATACCCGCCCTCCTGGGCGCGGTCACGTTCACGACGACCTCACCATCGCGCGCGCACGCCGACACCCCACAGGAGCTGCTCGGCGAGCCCGGGAGCTCGGACTGGCAGAACGCGTGCGAGGACGAGATCGACGAGCTCTACCCGGGCACCTGGCCGATCTTCCGGCCCAACCCGGCGCTGCCGATCAGCAAGGAGTTCGCGGAAGAGTCCGGCGGGACGGACTCGACCCCGCAGCTCGAGTCGTGCGACAGCACGAACCCGCTCGAGTGCCTCCAGCTCGTCACGATCGACACGGACACGTACCCGAACGCGGTCTGCTCGGACGGCTCGCCCGGCGCGTTCTACATACGCCCAGGGAGCGGCGCGAAGGCGAACCGCTGGCTCATTCACCTCCAGGGCGGCGGCGGCTGCGTGGACTACGGAGAGTGCGTGGAGCGATGGTGCGGCACGCAGGGCGTCTACAGCGCCGCGAAGATGAGCACGAACTGGCTGCCCGAGGCCGCGGGGACCCCGATCGTCCCGGAGATCCTCGACAAGGGGATCGCGTTCGGTGCGCGCGAGCTCGACGGAACCGAACCGAACGCCTTCGAGGACTGGACCCACGTCTACGTCTACTATTGCAGCTCGGACGGCTGGATGGGGCGCGACTCCACCGTGGCGATGACCAACGCGGCGGGGACGAAGACGCTCGACGTGGCCGCGCGCGGGCACACGATCCTGTCTATCGTGCGCAAGATGCTCCGCCGCAACGGCCCCACAGGCACGAGCTGGCACCCCGTTGGACTCACCAAGAGCACCTGCGACCCGGTCGACAGAGGGATCTCGGCCGACCAGTGCGTCCCCGACCTCGACGACGCCACCCACATCCTGTTCTCGGGGACCTCCGCGGGCGCCCTGGGCGCCATACAGAACGCCGACTGGTTCCTGTCGATGTTCCCGAACGCGCGCACCGCGCTCGCGCTCGACGCGGCCATCACCCCGACACGTGACGCGCTCTCCGCCCACAGCGTCCACATCGCGGATCCGACCAACCCAGGCACCTACGCTCTCTACGCCGACGTGCGCGACGACGTGTTCCGAGCGTCCTGGCAGCCGGGAGGGTACTTCGACCTCGTCAACGCGTTCGTCGACGAGACCTGCGCGCTCACGCAGGCCAACACGGTCATCGACATCAGCAACCTCTGCTCACACATCAGCGGGTTGCTCCACGGGGAGGACACCTCGGGCGCGCCGTTCATCGAGACGCCGACCTTCCTGAGGCTCTCGCTCACCGACTCCGTCTCCTGGAACGCGTCCAGGAATATCCTGGTGACGCCAGACCCCTCGGGCGTGGGCTTCGTCCCCATCGACATCGACACATTCGCGCACGTGATGAGGGACTCTCTGCTCGACCTCTACGACAACACGACACCGGTCACGGGGCTGTTCGCGCCGCGCTGCGGCAAGCACGTGGGGTTCTCCATACACGAGCCGTTCTTCCTGGACACGACCGAGGACGTCACCGAGAGCGCCGCGGGAGTGTTCACCGCGCAAGGTGTCACGTCCACGACGCACGACGCGCTCGGGGAGTGGCTGCTCGAGCTGGGCGTCTGGTACGACGACCCGGCGAACAACCCTGCCCCCTCGACGCGCTACGCGGACCACCCGCTCGCGGCCGGCGCGACCTCGAACTGCCCCTGACGCGGGCCGGCCTCAACCGCCCGGGATGAGCGCGCCGGAGTAGCTCACGCCCACGCCGACCTGCCAGCCTCGGGCGACGAACGCCCCCCAGGGCACGAAGCCGCCGTTGAGCTCGAGCCCGAGGCCCTCCCACACGCGCACGGTCGCCCCGCCCGAGACCGAGACGAAGCTCTTGGTCGGGCGAGCGTTGTCGTCGGTCACACGCTGGACGCCGTCGACGCGCGCGCTCAGAGCGACCACCTCGGGCCACACCCAGACGCCCACGTCGGCGGCGTAGCGCACGCCCTGGCCGAAGCCCTGGGTGCGCAGGTTCGGCCCCACCTCGACGCCGAACCACACGGGGACAGGGTAGAGAGAGCAGCCGGCCGAGGCGGTCGGCGTGACGTCGATCGAGCCGTCGCCGAGCGCGGGGATGAAGCGCTCGGGTCCAGAGGTCCCGACCGCGCCGGGCTCGGTCCCGTCGCTGATCACGCCATCGTACAGAGGCACGCGCACGGCGAGCGTCGCGGAGAGCGCGCAGCCGCTGGCCTCGAAGAGCTGGCCCTGGGCGAAGACGTCCAGGTCGCCGGCGCCCCACTGCTCGTAGGTCGTGCGCTCCTCGACGACGTTGCGCCCCACGATCACGGGAAGGTTCAGCCCGAGCGCGAGCCCGTCGAGGAGCCCGACCTCGGCGTACGTCGTGAGCGCCTGGTTCGAGTAGACGAAGGGGGCGTCGAGCTGGTTGGCGTCGACGTCCCACAGCGAGGTGCCCTGGAACGCCGAGCCGGCGACCTTGGCGTAGACCTCACCGGGGCCCTTGACCCATGGACCTGCCGCGGCCGACGACGCGCCAAGAGTGAGCGCGCACGCGGCCGCGAGCGCGGTGATGTGCGGGGCGCGGATCACTCGCCCGTGGTCGGCTCGTCGACCGTCCCGATGGGGTAATCCTCGAGGCGAGACCACTCGGCCCAGGAGCCGTCGTAGTTCTTGGCGTTGTCCTGGCCGAGCCAGCGGAGCACCGCGTAGACGTAGGCCGAGCGCACGCCTGTCTGGCAGTACGGGATGACGATGGCGTCGTCGCTGAGCAGGCCCTTCTCCTGGAACTCGGCCTGGAGCTCGGCCTTCGGGCGGAGGTCGCCGTTCTCGTCGAAGACGTCCTCCCAGTAGTAGAAGATCGCGCCCGGGATGTTGCCCTGGCGGGGGTCGCCGCGGTCCTCGGTGCCCTCGTACTCACTGAGCTTTCGGGTGTCGATCAGGATCGCCTGGAGCTCGCCCTCGGCGGCCTGGCGGACCTCCTCGGAGGTCGCGCGGATGCCCTCGCGGTAGGACGCGATGAAGTCGCCCTCGAGGTCGGTCTCCTCGGTCGTGGCCTCTCCACCGAGCTTGGCGAGCAGCGCCTCGTGGCCAGGCGTGTAGAGGTACGACTCGCCGTGGCCCAGGTACTCGAGCGTCCAGAACAACCGGCCAGCGCGCTTGTCCGAGGGCGCGCCGTAGATGATGACCTTCTGGTCGTTGTTCACGCCGATGCCGCGCGCGGCCTCCTGGAGGCCGGCGATGTCGGGCTTGATGAGGCCGAGGTCGTCCTGGAACTCCTTGCCGCCGTTGGCCCAGACCGCGCCCGGGACGTGGCCCGCGTCGTAGTCCTCGCGGGGGCGAGCGTCGATGAGCAGCGCGCCTGCCTCGACCCACTGCGAGATCTCGGCGTCCTCGACGAACACCTGGGCGTTCAGCGGCGCCGGCTCACGCGTCTTCTCCTCGTCGGTCCGATCGTCCTCGTAGGTCACGGAGCTGCCGCCACACGCCGCGCTCATGACCAGACACGTCACCGCCGTCGCGGCGAGGAGGGAGCGCGTGAGCGGGTGTTCATGTCGGCTTTGGAGGTCATGCATCGTCGGAGTCCTCTTGCGCGGCGCCGCGTCTTATCGTGGCGCCTGGTTGGTTCTCGAGCTTCGCGTCTGCGAGCTCGTGGCCAACCTAACCATACAATCCATACCAATCAAGTATGTTTTGTATGAAAGCTGCACATCGCGATGAATACTGGCCCCGAAGAGGTCGGAGTCGTCGACGCCGTGAGCGCGGGAGGTCTACGCGTCACGGGACCGCGGGTCGCGATGGCCCGAGGCCTCGCGCGAGCGGCTCATCGGCGCCCGCGCCGCGCCAGCCCGACGAGGCCGAGCAGCGCGAGCCAGGCGAGCGCCGGCGCGCGCGGACGCGCCGGCGCGGTGGAGCAG
>CAJXPN010000245.1 GCA_913058025.1 uncultured Myxococcales bacterium
AGATTTCTGCCTGTCTCGTGGGCTCGGAGATGTGTATAAGAGACAGGTACAGCAACACCATCAGCGCCGTGTCCGTGCCGATGTCCACGAGCACGTCCATCATGTAGATGGCGCGCTTGCGCCCCGTGTCTCCCTGATGGGGCCACGTGCGCAGGCTCGACTCCAGCTTCACTGCGACGCGGTCGTCGGCGAACACCGCGAGCGCGTACTTGAGTGACTTGTGCCTGCCGTGGAAGCCCTTGGCCGCCCACGCATCGTAGAGGGTGTCGGCGAGCGCGCCCGTTGAGCGAGGATCGAGCGCGAGCCTGGCGCGCTCGATGACTCCGTCGTGCGGAATCGATACCAGCTTCGAGAGCCACACGGCGAGGCTCTCCGTCGCCTCGCTCGGGATGGGCTCGTCCGGGTTCGAGAGCAGGTAGAGGTCGGGGAGCTCGATGTTCTTGATGACCGTCGGGCGCTTGATGCGCGTGGCGATGAGCTCGGCGACGAGCGCCTCGTCGTCGTCCTCGGCGTCGGCCGTGCCCAGAAGCCTCAACGCCGCGAACCTCGCAGCGCGTCGTTGCATCGGGTCGGCGCGCATGTCGTCGCCGATCTGGCGCAGCAGCGCGATCGCTCCGGGGCCTCCGCAGCCCTCGATCGCGCCGACGGCGAACGACGCCTTACGTGCCCTCGCCCCGGCCGCGCTCTCGAGCATCTCCTGGAGCCGAGGGAACAACCAGGCGTGCACGCTCGCGCCCTGCGAGAGCGTGTTCAGCGCGCGCATCAGGTACAGGTAGCGGACGTTGTAGGAGACCTGCTCCCACTGGCGCATCATCTCCTCGAGCAGCGCTCCGCGCTGCTGCGCCGGGATGACGTCGCGCGAGGACTCGATCGTGGCGTCGAGCTCACGGCTGGGCTCATCGAGCGAGAACGACATCAGCAGCGCGCCTGCGTCGCGCGCCTCGATCGTGGGTGCGGCCGCGGCGAGCGCGCCGAGGTCGAGGAACTTGGGGATCTTCACGCGGCGCGTGGCGCTGTGGAGCGTCGCGCGCCACCCGTCGATGTATGGCGCGGTCATGGCGTCTCTCCGACTCGGGGTGTGCCGCCAGGGTTGCGGCGTGACGCCGACGATCCTAGGGCCGGTCGGGCGTCGAGAGAAGGAGTGATTTAGATCGCTTGGCGATCAGGCAGCCTGTTCCTCGCCAGGCGCCTGGCGCGCGACGGGGCGCGCGGAGTCGAGGTCGACGTGCCTGGCCTCGAACTCGGCGAGCTGCTCCTCGAGCAGCTCGGTCCACTCGCGCATGTACCTCACGGCGTGCGCGCGGTTGTTGCGCTCGAGCCAGCGCTCCTCGAGCGGGATGCGCTTGAGGACGGCCGGGTCGTTGAGGCGCTCGAGGCGCTCCATGTCCTGGGGCTCGAGCCCCGCGTCGAGCATCAGCGTGATGATGTCGTCGAGTGGCAGGCCGCTCGTGACGCAGTAGTCGATGGACTGCTGGCCCCAGTCTCCCGCGCGGCGCAGCGCGGCGGCGTGGATCTCGGCGCGCGTGAGGTCGGTGAGGGACTGGGCGAGGTGGCCGCAGTTGCACGAGCCCATGTTGCCCCACTGGTATGCTGCTCCGCTCTCGATTCGGGCGAGCGTCTCGTGGAGCGCGTCGATGAGTCGTCGGGTTGGTTTCGCCATGGTTCTATGACCTCCGAAGGTCTTGCTTCGTCGGGGTTGTGGGGCGACTGTGAGTGTACCGCAGCGCACGCGCGCTGGGCAAAGGCCCCTGCGAGTCGGACCTCCATAGGATTCGTGCCGCGCCTCATGGGTGCGCCCGGCCCGAAGGAATGAAGCGCGGCGTGTCACGTATTGAGACGACCCACACCGGCAGGGAGAGCGACCATGATCACGAAGATGCTGACAGACGAAGGGCTCATCCAGCCTCCGAAGTTCCTCGTCGGCGCGCTCGCCTACGAGACCGAGGTCGGCTCGGTCGCCTACGGCGTCTCACAGCGAGCCTCGGATCTGGACGTGTACGGCTTCTGCGTGCCGCCCAGGGAGGTCGTGTTCCCGCACCTCGCCGGTGAGATCCCCGGGTTCGGGCGCCAGCGCCAGCGGTTCGAGCAGTTCCAGGAGCACGGGGTCGAGCGCGCCGAGGACGAGGTCGTCTACGACGTCACGATCTACTCGATCGTCCGGTACGTCTCGCTGTGCATGGAGAACAACCCGAACATGCTCGAGTCGCTCTTCACGCCCGATCGCTGCGTGCTCTTCGAGTCCCCCGTCGCGAAGCTCCTGAGGGACAACCGCCACGTGTTCCTGCACAAGGGCGCCTGGCACAAGTTCCGCGGCTTCGCCCACTCCCAGCTCCACAAGATGACGATCAAGGACCCGAAGCCGGGCAGCAAGCGCGCCGCGCTCGTCGAGGCCCACGGCTACGACGTCAAGTTCGCCTACCACGCCGTGCGCCTGATGGACGAGGTCGAGGAGATCCTGACCGAGGGGACGCTCACGCTGGACGCCAACGTCGAGAAGCTCTCGGCGATCCGCGCCGGCGAGTGGGCCGAGCAGGAGGTCCGCGACTACGTGGCCCGGAGAGAGCAGGAGCTCGCGCCGCTCTACGCCTCCAGCGACGTGATCCCGCACTCCCCCGACGAGGGCGCGATCCGCGGCGTCATGCTCGCCGCGCTCGAGGAGGCGTGGGGCAGCCTCGATGGCTGCTTCGGCGCGTGACGTGTCCGTTTGAATGGCCTCGCGGGCTGCGCTAACGTCGTCCCCATGACGTCCCACGCCACATACGCCCTGTGCGCCGCCGCGATCTTCGTCGCGGCGGGGTGCGCGACCCCGCTGGCGCATCCGCTGCGCGCGGAGACTGGCCCGTGGGCCGAGTTCGCGCTCAGCGGCGTGGGTGAGACGGGCCGCTCGGGCGGCTGCGACAACTTCCAGGGCTGCGTCGACTCGGACTCGGACGGCTTCGCCGGGGCGTTTGTTCCTCAGTTCTCAGGGGGTTACGCGCACGTCTTCGCCGATCACATCGGCGTGATGGTCGGTCTGTGGGGGCCCGCGTGGGTCAACCAGAAGAAGGACTTCATCGAGTCGCCGCTCGCGGCGACGGGCTACCTGACGATCCAGAACGAATGGGGCGCGGTCGGCGTGGGCGGGGACGTGGGCTTCGGCGGCGCGGCGGTGATGGCCGGGCTCGAGGTCGGGGACGCGGGGGCGCTGCTCGCGCGGACGGACACCGGGATCGACCTGAGGTTAGGAGTCTGGGGGCGCCGCTTCGATCCGTGGGAGGCCAAGCCGAGGATCGAGGTCAACGGCCCCGTCGGCTCCTGGGAGGCGGGCGCGCGCCTGACCGTGGGGCCGCTCTTCTTCCTCCAGTACGGCTACTACACACAGGACAGCGGCGTGATGGACTTCGTGATCTACGAGACGTCGTCCTACATGTCGAACTTCCACACCGTCACGCTCGGGCTCTCGGCGTTGTTCGGTGCGATGCCCAAGGGGTGGCTATGAAGAGGCGAATGGGCTGGAGGATCACCGCGGTGATCCTGTGCCTCTGGGGGGCCTGGTCGATCGCGTGTTACCAGTCCAACGACGACCGCTGCGTGCCCGGCCAGGCGCGCTGCGAGAGCAACGGAGACTACGCGTCGTACGCGGAGAACTGCGTCGAGAGCGACTCGGGGCCTCACCTCTTCGACAGCGCGTTCTGCCTCAAGAGGACGAGCTCGTGCAGGATCACGCGGGACGATTCGGGCTCGGCCCGGGCGTTCTGCGCGATCGGCGACGCGCTCGACGACCGGTGCGAGGCGGGGGTGTTCGCGGACAGGTGCGTCGAGTCCGGCTGGATACGCTGCTCGGACGGGTACGCGTCCACCGAGACCCTGTGCCCGTACGGCGCGGAGTGTGAGTTGGGTGAGGGAGGGGAGGGCGGGTGCAGCGAGCCGACCGAGCCCTCACCCGCCTGCGCCGAGCCTGGCTCCATCCTGGCGTGCGACGGCGACGTCACGGTCCGGTGTGACGCGGGATACGAGGTCTCGCGCCACCAATGCTGGGACGGCTACGTATGTGATCCTTCCAGTGGAAGGTGTGAGGCCGAGTGAGGCCCTCGGCGCGGCAGTAATAAACGGCCTAGTCACGCGCGACGAAGACGTGTTAAACGATGTGACGACGTGCGTGAGGAACGCTCTGCATGCGAACTTCACCGGTTTGTCCCCCTGCGACGAGAGCACGGAAGACGCCCCGGTGAGAGGTGAGCAGCGGAGCCTCCTGGCCAAGGATGAGGCGAACGTACGGGGTCGATCGAGTCGACCCGAAGGATGCCAGGGATAGAGGCAGCGTTGGGGAGCCATCCCCTGAAGCGATCGCACCGGCGGTCGTGTGAGTGAGCCTTGTGTTCACTTTCAAATGGTGTATGAAAGCTGCCCTGAGTACGCACCTCGTTGTCACGACACGAGACGTTCGCCCCGCCAAGACATTCCACGCGCATCCTAGAGCCACGTCACATGACCGCACCCTATATGAACGCGAAGGACCAGACTCGAGATGACGCGCCGTCGACGGTGGGCCAGTCGTTGCGTGAAGCGCGTGAGCGCCTCGGGCTCTCGCTCGCCGACATCGCGGCCGTGACGCGCATCCCGCGCAACATGCTCGAGCACCTCGAGAGCGATCGGTTCGACGAGTACAGCGCACCCGTGTTCGTCCGTGGTCACCTGATGAACTACGCACGCGAGGTCCGCCTCGACGTCGGCCAGATCCTCGAGGGCTTCGAGCGCCAGACCGGCGATCGCCCCGCGCCCTCGCCGACGACGATGTCCTCGATGGCGCAGCCAGCCCGTCAGAAGGCCCGCCGCGCCTCCAAGCAGCTGCGCAGGCGCTACCCCCAGTTCTCCAAGATCGGTGAGCTCGTCCGCCCGGTGCACATGGTCGCCGTGGTCCTGCTCCTGTGTGCGCTCTTCGCCTCCGCGTTCTTCGTCAACGGCTCCTCGGCGACCGCGCAGAACCCCGAGGAGTTCGAGGCGGGCCAGGTCAGCGACGACTGGGCGCTCGAGAAGGACACCGACCAGACGAAGTGGCTGCTCGAGCAGCCCGCCGCGGCCACGAACCAGGGCTCGGTCGTCGACTGAACGCGCTCCCCCTCCCTACATCGCGCGCGTACTCGTCCGAGATGACGCGCTGACGCACGAACCAGGGTCTACCCGAGGTCTCGATGAAGAGCGAAGCCAACAAGCTGCTCGTCTCGACGATCAAGAAGCTCCTGCACCGTCGCGCCTCCCAACAGCTCCATAAGGTCATCGCGCGTTCGCACGCCGCCGACCTCGCCTACGTGGTCAACCTGCTCACCACGGGTGAGCGCAGGGTCTTCTTCGAGGTCATCGAGGACACCGACAGGGCCGCGGAGATCGTGACCGAGGTCGAGCCGCGCGTGCAGCTCGAACTCATCGACATGCTCACCGACCGCCAGATGCTCCGGCTCATCGCGGCCTGGTCCTCCGACGACACCGCCGACATCCTCGCGTCGCTGGGCGAGGAGCGCAAAGAGCTCCTGCTCACGATGATGCAGCTCGACGAGCTCGCCACGACCCAGTCGCTCATGGGCTACGACCCGGAGACCGCCGGCGGGCTGATGGTCCCCGAGTTCTTCGCGCTCGACGAGACCACCACCGCGGGCGAGGCGATCGAGAAGCTCCAGGAGGACGCCGGCCGCACCGAGATGGTCTTCTACCTCTACGTGATCAACGAGCACGGCCACCTCGTCGGCGTGACCAGCCTGCGTGAGCTCGTGCTCTCTCGGCCGGGGCGAACGCTCGGTGACTTCATGATCGCCGAGGTCGTGCGCGTCGAGCTCGAGACGGACCAGGAGGAGGTCGCCCGGCTGATCGCGCGCTACAACCTCGTGGCCCTGCCCGTCGTCGACCCGAACAACCACCTCTGCGGCGTCGTCACCGTCGACGACATCATCGACGTCATCCGGTCGGAGGCGACCGAGGACATGATGCTCATGGCGGGCGCGGGAGACCAGAGCGTGGACGAGTACGGCTCGCTCCTGGTGGGCCTCCGCGCGCGCCTGCCCTGGCTCATGCCCAGCCTCATCGGCGGCGTGGGCGCGGGCGCGGCGATCGCGTTCAGTGAGGTCCAGGTCGTGCGGATCGCGCCGCTGGCCGCGTGCGTGCCGCTGCTCATGACCTTGGGTGGGAACGTCTCGAACCAGTCGGCCGCGATCGTGACGCGCGGCCTCGCGCTCGGGCGAGCGGACTTCAAGAAGCCCGTGCGAGTGATCCTGAGCGAGCTCGCGGTGGGGCTGGGCGCCGGGGTCGTCTACGGCGTGATCATCGCCGCGTTGACGTACGTGGCCTTCGGCGCGAACGCTGGCGTGGTCGAGGCGGGCGTGTGGTCGTTCGCGGCGGTCGTGGCGGCCTCGCTCGCGTTGTCGCTGAGCGTGGCCGCGGCGGTCGGCGCGTTGATCCCGATGGTCTTCTCCCGCCTGGGGCTCGACCCGGCGCTGGCCACGGGGCCGCTGGTCATACCGGCGGTCGACGTCCTCGGGCTGTGGATATTCTTCGGCTTCGCGAGCGCGCTCCTCTGAGCCTCGCTGCGTCAGGGGTTCTTTCGCGTGAGCTCTTCGACCCGATCGAGCATCTTCTGCGCCTGCGTGGCGTCGTGGGTGTTCTTGTTGAGCCCGTCCTTCATCACACGCAGCTCACCGAGCAGGTCCTGGTAACGCTCGAAGGTCTCTCGTGGGCTCTGTATCTTCTGCGCACGAACTGGCGTGGTCGGTCCGATGCGAGCGCCCAGATCCCTGTCTCTTATACACATCTCCGAGCCCACGAGACAGGCAGAAATC
>CAJXPN010000246.1 GCA_913058025.1 uncultured Myxococcales bacterium
CGACGGATCGCGCGCATCTCGGCCCACGCGTCGAACAGGCGGACCGAGTCGATGCGCGAACCCGCCAGCATCTTCTCGACCTTGTTGAACTCCTCGAGCTTCCACGAGCGCACCGCCTCGCGGCCCTGATCGTAGGTCAGGCGCTGCATGCGCTCGAAGCGCGCGAGCTCCCTCTCGGCCTTGCTCGCCCTCGCGATCAGGGCCTTGAACTTCCCGACGACCTTGTCCGTGTGCTTCTTCGTGATCCGCACGTTGCGCATCTGCGCGAACATGTCGCGACGGTTCGACTTGATCTGCTCACGCAGCGTCTTGCGCTCGTCGTCGCCCAGCGCGCCCGTGGTGATCAGGCGCTCGGAGAGCTGCGTGTTCTCCTGGTAGAGGCGCTTGATCTCGAGCACGAGCCCGCAGAACCACGCCTTGCGGTCCTCGTAGCTCAGCTCGATCGGGTGGCCCTCCTCGTCGATCGGGAGGTCCTCGGGGTTGGGCGCCTGGAGCACGTCCGTGAGCTTGACCTTGCCGCGGTTCACGCGGTCGCCGAGCAGGATCATCTCCCGGATGCCCACGGTCGTGGAGAGCACGACCGTCAGGATCGTCTTCTCTCCCTCCTCGATCCTCTTGGCGATCTCGACCTCGCCCTCGCGCGTGAGCAAGGGCACCTGGCCCATCTTGCGCAAGTACATGCGGACCGGATCGTTGCCCTTGATGAAGTCGTCGCCCGCGGCCCGCTCCTTGCGGGCCTCGTCACGGCTCTTGCGGGCGGGTCGACCGTACGTCGCCGCCTGCTCTGCCTTGTCGACGAGCTCGATGTCGAGCTCCTCGAAGAGCATCATCATGTCGTCGATCTGGTCGCTCGTGAGCACCGTGCGTGGGAGCGACTTGTTGACCCTCTCATAGGTCAGATAACCCGCTTCCTTGCCCTGGGCTATGAGCTTCCGGACTTCCAGGCTCGTGCGATGCGCTGCGGTCATTAACTCTCCTGTCTCGTCGCGTGTGTCGTCGATTCGTCGTGGGCGCCGCCACCGGCGAGCCCATCTAACTGATCGCCACAGCGCGTTATTTCTCGTCGGTCTGGTCTCGGGGCGATCCCGACCGAGGGGTTCACATTGATAGCAGGTGTGCGGGGCCGTGTCAGGAAGACTGGCCTGCGCGAAATGCCGTGAGTTGCTTGAGCTGATTGTAGACTTCTATGTACCGGTCCCGATCGCGTTGGAGATCGAGTTGGCCGAGTTCGGCCTCCAGGGGCTTGATGCTCCGATCCGCCCACTGGTATTTGAGCTCGCGCATCGTGTCCGTGTACATCCTGGCGGCGTTCTCGGGGTCGTACTCGGTCAGGTCCTCGTACTCACGCCCCGCGGCCGCCGCGTCCGCCGCGCTCGTGACCACCTGCGAGAGCTGAGGGCTCGCGCGTGAGGTCAACGCCGCGAGGCTGAACTCCTGCTCGGTCTTGCCCTCGACGTACACGGCCGCGTGCCCGAGGAACTCCGCGAGCTCGGCGCTCTCGAGCAGGTTCGACAACTCCTCGCGCACGAACGCCACCAGCCAGGAGGGCTGGTCGAGCAGGAGCGTGAGGAGCTTGAACTCGACCTTGCTCAGCTCCACCGGCTTGACCGACTGCGCCTGCTTGACCTCCTGCCGCAGATCCTTTCGCTTCTCCGGTCGCTTCAGGTAGCGGCGGAAGAGCTTCGGGTCGATCTCGAGCCTGCGCTCGAGCTCCTCGGCGTAATGGTTCCAGGCGATCTTGTCCTGGACCTTGTCCAGGATCGCCGCGGCCTGCTCGAGCGCGCCCATGCGCTCCTCGATCGGGGCGGACATTCCGCCCTTGGAGATCGGGAGCACCCGGTTGATGCTCCACGCCACCAGCGCCTCGGCCTCCGCGGCCATCGCCTTGAGCGCCTGCGCGCCCTCGCGCCGCACGAAGGTGTCCGGGTCGTCCCCCTTCTCGAAGCGCACCACCGACGCCTTGAGCCCCGCGATCTCGCAAGACTCCAGGCAACGGGCCGTGGCCTCCTCGCCGGCGGAGTCCCCGTCGAACGCGATCACGACGTGGCGCGTGTACCGCTTGAGCAGCCGCGCCTGCGCCTCCGTGAAGGCCGTGCCCATCGGGGCCACGGCGTTGTCGACGCCAAAGGCGTGCAGCGCGATCACGTCGAAGTTTCCTTCCACGAGGAGCGCCGCCTCCTCACGTTGGATGCCCTTCTTCGCGGCGTGGAGCCCGAAGAGTTGACGCCCCTTCGTGTAGAAGCGGGTCTCCGAAGAGTTGATGTACTTGGGCGCCTCGTCCCCTTCGATGAAGACGCGCCCGCCGAACGCGAGCGTGTGGCCCCAGATGTCGATGACCGGGAACATGACGCGCTCTCGGAAGCGGTCGTATGACCCCGAACTCTGACGCGAAACGGCCATCCCGGCGCGCTCGACGAGCGCGGCATTTATGCCCTTGACTGCCAGCGCGTCAAGAAGGTTCTGCCACCCGCCGGGCGCGTAACCCATGCGAAATACGCGCGCGGTCTCCTGCCCGATCCCTCGCTGCTCGAGGTACGTCCGCGCGTGCCCACCGGCCTCCCCCCAGAGCTGCTCCTCGTAGTAGTCGCGCGCGGTGTTCATCACGTTCCGGTAGAGCTCGCGCGCCTGGCGGCGCTTGCGCTGCTCCGCGGCCTCCTCGGGGTCCTCCTCCGGGATCTCCACGCCCACCCGGCCGGCCATGTGCCGCACCGTCTCCGGGAAGCTCCACCCCTCGAGGTTCATCAGAAACTGCAGCACGTTACCGCCCGCGCCGCACCCGAAGCACTTGTAGATCCCGCGCGCGTTGTGCACGTTGAAGCTCGGCGTGTTCTCCTCGTGGAACGGGCACAGGCCCTTGTGGTTGGTCCCCGCGCGCTTGAGCGTCACGTACTGGCTGATCACACTGACGATGTCGGTGCGCGCCAGGACGTCGTCGATCGTTTCCTGTGGAATCAAGGCCATATGGCTGCTCGCTGGGGCCCCGTTCGTTCGGGGCCGACACTCTAACAGCCAGTTAGAAGGGCGTACAGAGAATGACGAGGACGAGGGCGCGGTCGGGGGCGCCGCAGGCGTCGCGGAAGGCCAGCGCGGCGCCTCGCGCGGAGAGGGCGGCTCACCTCTCGAGCGGCGATTGGGTCAGGACCACGCCCTTCTCACGGGCAAGGGACTCGAGCTCCGTGAGCTCCGCGAGCTTCTCGGCCCTTCGACTCGGGCGCGGGAGGACGATCTCGTCGAATGCGTCGAGGCGCTTCAGCCCGCACAGGCACTCGAAGTAGGCGCGGTGGCTCTCGAGCGGGTTCACGCTACTGTAGTTGGTTCGGCTCAGGTCGAGCACCCGGATCGAGTGCCGCGGGTTCTCGTCCATGTGACGAATGAGCGCCACGACGCCGTCGTGCTTCGCGTGCACGCTGAGGCGGTCGAGCTGTTCGAGCAGCGCGCTCCCGAAGAGGCTCTCCATACCCAGGTCGTCTCCGAGGACGAGGTGCCTGAGCGCCGGTAGGCGATCCGTGTGTTCCACGAGCACGTCGTAGGCGTGCGCGGCGCCTTTGCCCTCGAATGTGCCGCCGAAGTAGCGAGAGAGCTGCATGTCGAGTCCTTCGATGCCCGACCACCAGCCCGCCTCGAGGAGGCGGCCGTAGGCCGCGCGCGTCCCGTCGCGATCCAGGTCCGTCTCGGGGTTGCTCAGGCGCAACCAACGGAGGCCGTGGAGCGTGTGGTGCCCGCACAACGCGTCGGCGTGCTCCTCGGACATCTTGTGCAGCGCGAGCGTGTCCAGGGCCGGGAGGTGCCTGGATGTACGCAGCGCCTCGTAGAAGCGCGGCGTCGCGTTGTTCTCGTAGCCGACGTCGAGCTCTCGCAGGTTGATCAGGTTGGGGTGGCGCGTGAGGCTCGCGAGCATGTCGCCCGTCGTGTTCAGCTTGTTGAGGTTGAGGCGGCGGACGAGCTCGAACTTGGGTGACTCGAGCCCGACGCACAGGCCCTGGACCCAGGAACTCGGCGCCACGCACATGTCGCTCACGGGGTCCGTGCCACACCCGAAGAGCCAGGCGTAGTACGCCTCCGGGACCTCGAACACCGGCGCGCGTGGGTGCGGCCTGGGGGTTGGCCAACGGGATACGTGGGGCTCGACGTACCGGCAGGCGTCGACGAGTTGTTCTCGCGAGCATTGGTCGAGCGTCGTCGTGACCTCTTGCCATACCTCGTACGTGGCGGGGCCGTCGAAGAGCCCTCGGAAGCGCGCGATCGCGTCCCCGAGGTCGGTGTGCGTGGTGGCGTCTGCGCGTGCGCGCGCGACGTCCACGGCGTCCAGGAACTCCTGCTCGGAGAGGATGGGGCAGCCGAGTTCCTCGGCGCGCGCCTGCTGCGTGGCCGAGGAGTGGGTCCCCTGGATGAAGTAGCTCGAGTCGGCTTTGGGGGTCTCGTGGACGAGGCCTCCGAGCAGCTGGACTCTGATCCAGGCCTCACGCCTGGTCATCGTCGACAGCCGCCCGAGCACCACGAACGTCTTCCCAGAGAAGGTGATCTCCATGTCGTCCTCATCCGTTTGGGCTCAGTCCGCGACGCACCACGCCACGCCCGAGAGGCCGTTGCCGTCCAGGCAGCTCTCGTCGTCGGTGCAGTCGTCGCACGGGCACGTCTCGCACCCTCGCGCGGGCCTGTAGTCGTAGCAGTTGATCCCGTTGAAGAACCCGGGCGGGTCCCAGCAGATCTGGTCGCCGCCGCAGCGCTTGCCGCAGGTGAGCTGCCCGACGCTGTGGCAGTAGAGGTGGTTTCCGGACCTGGGTGGCTGCTCGATGCAGCCCGTTCCGCCGGCGCCCTCACCGCACCTGAAGTCGAGCAGGTCGCAGCGCTCCCTGCACGACCCGTCCCTGCACGCCTCACCGCCGCAGCCGATGTCGCAGCCGCCGCAGTGGTTCGGGTCGACGTTGGTGTCCACGCACTCGCCGTTGCACAGCGAGAGGCCAGGGCGGCACTCGCACGACCCGCCCACGCACGCCGCGCCCGCCGCGCACGCGAAGTCGCACGTCCCGCAGTTGTTCGGGTCGCGTTGGAGGTCCAGGCAGCGCTGGTCGCTGCGGCAGACGTCGAGCTCGGGCAGCGCGCACCCGCACTCTCCGCCGTCGCACACGCCGAAGCCTTCGTCGCACTGGCGGCCGCACGCGCCACAGTTCGTCGGGTCTGCCTGGGTGTCGACCATGACTCCGTCGCAGTCGATCAGCGCGGTCGCCATGTCGGGCGCTCCCATGTCGGGCGCTCCCATGTCCCGGGCGGCGTCCGGGCCGACGTCCTCGGCCGCGTCTGGCGTGGCGTCTGGCGGGTCGGGGGCGACGTCCGGGGCGACGTCGGGCGCGGGCCCCGAGTCCGGCAGCGGCGCCGCGTCCAGCGTGTCGCCGCCGTCCGTGGCGGTGCCCGAGGCGTCTCCGAGCGTCCACGCGGGAGGATCACCAGCGTCGGCGACCTCGGGCGGATCGAACGTGCAGGAGGGGGAGAGCGCGGCAGCGAGCGTCGCCGCGAGCGCGAACAGGTAGGGGCGTGTGTTCTTCATGGCTCCAGTTGTAGCTTGAGCGCGTGTGGGGTTACAAGCTGGCGTGTCGTGACCCGAGCGTGGGCGGTCTGGAGTGTCGAAGTTCATGAGAGGCGAGTGGGGGACGTCGGTGTGTCTCGCCGACGGGTTGTGGCGGATCAAGCTCAAGAACCCACGCGGTCACCTGATGGTGAACACGTTCGCGCACCGCGGGGACGGCGCGCTGGTGGTCGTCGACCCGGGGTGGCCGTGGACGATCGACGCGCTCGACGTCGCGCTCGATGAGATCGGTCTGGGCGGGATCGCAGGTGTCGACGCCTGGATCTACACGCACACGCACGTGGACCACATGGGCGCGGCGGCGCTGCTCCAGGCGCGCTCGCGCGCGCCCCACCACGTCTTCGAGGAGATCGCGCCCGACCTGCCCATGTGGCACGCCTACCAGGACCGCATGGCGGACTGGGCGAGCTGGATCGAGGGTGCGTTCGCGCCGCCCCGAGGCGCGATGATGGCGCGCGCGGCGAGGGCGCGCCGTGACGCTGGCGAGTCCTCCACGATGACCGACAAGTACGGGCCGGGCGCGCTCTCCGGGGCGGTGACGTTCGCGCTGGGGGAGACGCTGCGGCTCGGGTCGATGAAGCTCGAGGTCGTCGAGGCGCGCGGCCACGACCCACGCCACGTCGCGTTCTGGGAGCCCGGGCGCCGCTGGCTCTTCGCGGGAGACGCCGTGCTCCCCGTCCCCACGCCGATCACCCCGTCGATGGGGGACGACGTCGTCGAATACGAGCGCACGCTCGAGCGCCTCGCCGGGTTCTCCCCCGAGCTCGGGCTGATCGGCCACGGCACCCACGTGATGGGTCCAGAGCGTTGGCGCGAGGCGGTCGCGAGGTCGTCTCGGTACGTGACGGATCGGCGCGAGGGGGTGATGTCGGCGCTGGGCGCGGCGGGCGACGGCGGCCTCGACCTTTGGTCGCTCTGCCTCGCGCTCACGCCCGAGGGCAAGGTGCTCACGCCGTCGTCACGCTGGGCCGTGTTCCTGGCGACCACCGGGGCGCACGTCGAGCGGCTGGAGGAGGACGGTTCGCTCGTGCGGGTGGAGGGGCCGCGCTGGCGGGTGACGTGAGGGCGCCTGGGGTCGGTGTGTCTGTAGGACGCCTTGGGTGGTGCGGGCTGTTTGGGTGCGTTCGTGTGGGCGGGGAGTTTGTTTCGGGGCTCTTTGGGAGCTGTCTCTTATACACATCTGACGCT
>CAJXPN010000247.1 GCA_913058025.1 uncultured Myxococcales bacterium
GCGGGCCGGATGAGGTCTTCGGGCCACCGGGAGAAGTGGGAGAGCAGGTAGGGGGAGACGGCCTCCTCGAGGAGGGTGTCGTCGTCGAAGCGGTCGAGAGCGCTCGTGATGCGTCCCCAGAGGTCCCGGGTCGGCGGCTCCTCGAGCAGGCTGCGCAGCTCACCAAAGAGTTCAGCGAGCTCCATGGACAACTCCTTGGTGCGTCAGTGCTTGGAGACCTCGATCGTGGCGTCGAGGGTGTCCGCGCCGTAGGGGTAGCGGACGTGGACGTCGTAGGTCTGACCAGCGATGAGCTCGAGCGGCTCCTTGAGGAAGATCACCTCGGGGTTGTAGAGGAACCGGGTGGGGTAGGTCTTGATTCCCGGCGCCAGGAGCGCCTGGCCCTCGACGAGGACGGCGTCGGCGAGGCGGGTGGAGCGGGCCTGGACCTGGACGGTGGTGTCCACGATGAGGCGGTGCTCGTCGGAGAAGTCGATGGTGTCGTAGAGGACGCGCGTGGAGACGGGCTCGTCGTCGTCGAGGACGACCGAGCGCGAGTCGCAGTCGATCTTGACGCCGTAGAGCATCTCCTGGGCGTCGAGCAGGCGGATGTAGGAGTTGATCGTCTGGGGGACGATGCGCGCGCCCGGGTTGAGCTGCTTGCGCAGGTGGTTGATGACCTGGACTTGGGGCTCGAAGAACTGGCCGGTGCACAGGAGCTCGGAGACGAGGACGTCGGCGCGCTCGGGGAGCGTGACGGTCGTGGCGTCGGCGTGGATGACCGTGATCTTGTCGCTCAGGCCGTTGCGCTCGGCGAGGTGCTCGATGAGCTTGACGAACCTCGGGTGGAGCTCGATGCAGTAGACGCGCGAGGCGCCCGCCATCGCGGCGAAGACCCCGAGGATGCCGGTCCCCGAGCCCGCGTCGATGACGACGTCGCCGGGGCGCACCGCGTCCTCGATCGCCTCCTTCCACATCCGCGTGCGGCGCACGTCGTGGAGGCACAGCGAGATCTCGTAGGGGGTGAACGCGACGTTCGTGGTGGCCTGCTCGATGGTCTTGCTCATGTGGGCGTTGCTCCGTATGTCGTGCGAGGGCTGAGGAGGGATCTGTGGTGCGTCAGTGAGAGACGGTTTGCGAGATGGCCTTCTCGAGCTCTTCGTCGAAGTTGGAGAGCTGGGTCTCGGTCGAGTCGAAGTCGAGCACGGTCTCCTCGGTCGACTCGACGTCGATGAGCAGGTCGTCGAGCTGCTGCGAGATGCCCTGGGGGTTCTGCATGGTCATCGAGGACTCGAAGATGAGCGCCATGATGTCCTCGACGGTCTTGATCTGGGTGCGCACGACGGTGTGGTTCTCACGGACGGCGGCCAGGCGCTCGATGCGCTTGTTCAGGATGTTCAGCCGCTCGTTGAGGGAGCGCTGGAGCTTCGAGGACGAGGTCTGTAGCTGCCGGAGGACGTCGTCGCGGTCGCGCTCGAGCTCGCCCGGCTTCACCGACGCGAGGTAGTTCTCGTACGAGTTGAGCAGCTCCATCATGAAGAGCAGGCGCTCGCGCAGCTTGTTCAGCCGCTCGCTCATCGAGTCGTGCATCGACTCGGCCTGCTGCTTGGACATGTTCTCTTTGGTGCGCTCGATGATCGCGTCGGTCTTCTCGTAGGAGTGACGCTGATGAGGCGTGAGCATCATCATCCGCTCAGCATGCGCGGCCGCGGTCTTCTCGTCCTCGATGGCGGCGTACTTGTTGCGGATGTAGGCGTTGTAGAGCTCGGTGTCCGGGAACAGCGCGAGGTACATCAGCTCGAGGCCCGCGACCACGAACAACGGCAGCCAGCTCTGCGTGATGATCGCGAGCCCGAACAGCGCGATGATCATGATGATGTTGTACTGGTTTAGGAACGACTCGACGTAGGCGTTGCGCTCTTCGGTTTGGCTCATGTCTCTGGCTCGCCTCTCGATGGGGCACGGGTCGTGGGAGGAGTCGCGGGACGCGACGAGGTCACATTGTGACCTTGAACTCCATGGCTTCCTGACTGAGCTCATGGAGCTTGTCCATGATGATCTGCTCATAGCGCCTGAAGCGCGCCGAGTGTTTGAGCTCACGGTTGCGCTCGTCGGGCAGCGCGATGTCGATCTCTTCGATGATGTGTCCAGGGGACGTGCTGAAGATGTAGATCTTGTCAGAGAGGTAGATCGCCTCGCTGATGTCGTGGGTGACGAAGAGGATCGTCGCCTCGCGCTCATCCCAAATGTCGAGGATGAGGTTCTGCATGTCGAGCCTGGTGTGCACGTCGAGCGCGCCGAAGGGCTCGTCCATCAGGATGATGTCGGGCTCGACGGCCAGCGAGCGCGCGATCGCCACGCGCTGGCGCATGCCACCCGAGAGGTCCTGGGGGTACTTCGTTTCGTGCCCCTCGAGCCCCACGCGCTTGATGAGCTGGCGGGAGCGGTCGTGGCGCTCGGCCTTCTTGACCCCCCGCAGCTTCAGGCCGTACGCGACGTTGTCGAGCACGTTGAGCCAGGGCATCGAGGAGTACGACTGGAAGACCATGCCGCGGTCGGGGCCGGGTCCCTTGATCTCCTTACCCTTGACCTTGACGCTGCCGGTCGTCGGGAGGTCGAGGCCGGCGATCATGTTCAGCAGCGTCGACTTCCCGCAGCCCGACGGCCCGAGGATCGCGCGCATCTCGCCCTTGCCGGGGCGGTCCTCGATCGTGAGCTGGACGTCCTTGATCGCGACGAAGTCCTCGCCCTCCGGGTTGGAGAAGACGCGCGAGACGTCGGTCACCTCCACGATGGGGAGGGGGCCCTGGGGCGCGGCGGCCTTGACCGGCCGCGCGGGCTGCTCGTTGCGCGTGGACACGCCCTCGGTCGGCTCCGGCTGTTCGGTTCGCTCTTCAGTCATCGCGCTTCACCCAGGGGAACAGGATCTGGCCAATGAGCGCGAGCAACCGGTCGACTGTCACGCCCAGGATGAGGATCAACACCACGGCCACGAGCACCTCGGCGAGCGTGCCGTAGCGCCGCAGGTTGTTGATCAGGTAGCCGATGCCGCCGTACCCGAAGCCTGCGTCGGCCACGGACACGAACTCGGCGAGCATGACGTAGGTCCAGCCGATGCCGTAGAGCACGCGCAGCTCCTCGTAGATCGAGGGCAGTGAGGCCGGGACCATGATCGTGCGGATGACCTGCCAGCGCGACGCGCCCATCGTCGCGGCGGTCTTGAGGTAGACGTCGTCGACCTGGTCGACGGTCTCCACGACCAGCGGCAGCAAGTAGACGAACGTGCCCAGGAAGAGCAGGGCGATCTTCATCTCCTCGTCCAGGCCGAACCAGAAGATGAAGATGGGCACGACGGCCGCGATCGGCAGGAAGCGCAGCGGCGTCACCAACGGCTCGATCGCGGCTCTGATCGGCGTGAACGCGCCCATCAGGATCCCGAGCGGGATCGCCACGAACGCGGCCAGCAGGAACCCGAGCGTGATGCGGAGCAGCGACACGAGCGCGTTCGCCAGCATCAGCTTCTCGTAGTGCATCTCGGGGATCGCCGCGAGCAACGCGCCCGGTGCCGGGAGCGTCGCTGGCGAGAGGAAGGGGTCCTCGCCCATCGTCACGATGAACCACACGACGAACATCAATCCGACTGACGCTCCTCCGATCGCGTAGCGCGTGCTCCTGGGGAGCGCTGCTCTCAACTTGAACACGTCCTGTCTCCTTGTGCCGTCGAGGCGAGCGATAGGGGGCGCCGCGGTGCGCGCGGCGGCTCGGGCGCGAGGGTGGCCAGACAGGCCGCCCCTCGCGCGTCGATCACTTGATGATCTCGAAGTCGGTGCGCCTGTTCTGCTTGCGCCCGTCGTCGGTGTCGTTGCTGGCCACGGGGTTGTCGGGGCCGGCGCCGATGACGACGAACTTGTCCTTGGGGAACTCGTGCTTGTCGATCATGTAGGCCACGACCGCCTTCGCGCGCTTCTCGGACAGCGCCACGTTCGACTTCCGGTTGCCCTGGCTGTCGGTGTTGCCGGTGACCCTCATTCGGACCGAACCGAAGGTCTGAGCCAGCGAGGCCGCCTCGTCGAGGATGAACTTGGAGTTGTCGTCGAGCTCGAACTTGCCCGTGGGGAAGAAGATCGAGATGCGGCGCGTGAGGATCGGCGCCGAGGTCTTGGCGGCGTCCTTGGCGGCCTGGTCGAAGTCGAAGTCGAACTCCTTGGTCGCCTTCTTCACGCCCTCGACCTTGCCGAAGAGCTTCTCGGCCTCCTCGCGGATCGCGAGCAGGTACTTCGTGTTGACGGTGTCCTTGCCCATGGTGCGGCCCGAGGTCTTCCCGAGCTTGCGCCACAGGTTGCTCGCCTCGTTGTAGATGTCGCTGTAGCCGCGGAGCTCGTCGTTGCCCAGCGCCTCGAAGAACGTGAGGTTCTCCGCGTAGCTCGGGAGCTTGACGTCCCCGAACATGCCCTTCGCGTCGTCGAGCTCCACGCCCTGGAACGCGTCGGCCATGAGCTGGAAGGACTTCTCGGGTGTCTTGTTCACGGCGTCCACGCCCTCGAACCAGCCGAGGAGGAACTTCGCGATCAGGTCGGGGTGCTTGGTTGCGAAGTCGCCGCGCGAGATGAACACGTCGGCGATGAGCGCGCTGGCCTCCTTGGTCGACGCCAGGATGTGCCCGCCGTCCACGGCCTCGGCGGCCTGGTAGACGTCGGGGGACCACGACACGGCCGCCTGGACCTTGCCCTG
Source organism: uncultured Myxococcales bacterium (assembly GCA_913058025.1). GTDB lineage: Bacteria > Myxococcota_A > Bradymonadia > Bradymonadales > Bradymonadaceae > CAJXPN01. The sequence continues at coordinate 4,711 of CAJXPN010000247.1, forward strand.
CTTGAACAAAGAGGCGGCCTCGACGGCCGACGCCGTGAACACGAAGTTCACGTCGCTCGTCTTCAGGTCCGCCTGACTGAGCAGGTAGAGCGCGAAGTAGTGCGAGGGCGTGGCCTCGGCCACCGCGATGCGCTTGCCCTTGAGGTCGGAGACGTTCTTGATCTCACGTGTCACAGCGACCGCGTCGCCGCCGCGCGACCAGTCGTACTGCATGATGACCTTGGGCTCGAGGTCCTTGAGCGTGTCGTACTCGAGCGCGTAAGAGTCGACCGTGCCCCACATGATGTCGATGCCGCCCTTGGCGTCGCCGCCAAGCTTGAACGCGTCGCGCGAGGCCGGGTAGTCGTCGATGACCTTGAACTCGACGTTCAAGCCATACCTGGCGTAGATCGACTCCTTCGCCGTCTTCAGGCCGCCGTTGGCGTACAGGCCGCCCGCGTAGCCGCCCCAGGTCACGATGCCGATCTTGATCGGGCGCCCCAGGCCCTTGTTCGTCTCCGCGTTCACCGCGACCGCGTCGCCCGAGCCGCCCGAGTTCGAGCTCGTCGAGTCCCCGCCCGAGCTCGCGCCGTCCGCGTTCGCGCCGATCTCGGTGCCCTCGAGCGCGTCCGGCTTGTCGCCTCCGTCACCCTTCTTGGGGATCGCGAACTGCCACACCGCCACGCCGATCAGCGCCAGCGCGATCAGGACGATCAGCAGCTTTCCGCCCGTATTGAGTCTCACCTTCGCCATGTCTTCTCACTCTCTGTCTTGAAATGTATGTCGCCCCGGACGAGATGCGCCCGGTGTCTTCAGTTGTCTACCGTGATTTCGTTGTCCGCGCCCGTCTCCACGAAGGGGTCGACCGCCTCGAAGAGCTGCGTCTCTTCCTCCTGCTTGACCACGCGCCAGTGCTGGTACGACTCGCGCGCGCTGTCGAGGGCGAGGTTGTTCGCCTCGATCTCGGCCCGGATCTCCTCCATCACCTGGCGCATCTTCTCCTGGAGCTCCTCGTTCTTGAGCGAGGTCTCCTCCTCGATCGACTGGAGCTGCTCGTGCAACTCCATGTCGTACATGTCGAGCGCCTGGTCGCGGTGGATCGCGTCGGAGATCACGTCTCCGACCTCCACGCTCCTCGCCTGCATCGCGACCATGAGCGACGCGCGCTTGGTCGCCGCGGGCAACCCCTTGAGGTGGTCCGAGTTGAGCAGCGTCATCAGCGTGAAGATCGTGAACTCCGTGGAGTCGCGCGCAGGGAGCCCCAGCGCGTCGTACACCTCGTCGATCCCGCGCACGATGAGCGGGCCGTCTCCGTACGTCGCGGGCGCCCCTTCGCCGCCGCCGCCTGCCGCCGCGTCGTAGTCGCCAGACAGCTCGGCCTCGAGGTCCGAGAGATCGTAGTCCTCCCCCGTGAACTCGTCTCCGAGCGTCGAGTTCGTCTGGGCACGTCGCACGTCGCGCACCTGCTTGCCCTGAGGTCGACTTCCGAAGTCCTCGTGGCCCTCCTCTACGAACTGCCTCGCCGCGGCCGCGGCGACCTCCGGGTCGGGACTCGCCGCCTCCTTGGGCGCCTCGTTCTTCTCGTCGGATTCGATCGTCACGAAGAAGTCGAGCACTTTCCTGAGCTTGGCCATGGAACTCCCACACCTGTAGAGGTCAACACTGTCGCTTCGATGCGCCGGACGCTTGAGTCACTCATACCCGAGCGACGCGCCGACGCGCCCACTGTCTTTTACGCTGCCGCGGAGTCTATTCGCTCGCTTTCGCACCGGTCAAGCCCGCTCTATGTCTGCGTCTGCGTGCTCACGCCTACCCAAGGAAGCTGTCGATCTCGTAGGCGACTCTGCGAGGCTGATCCTCCTGGAGGAAGTGCCCCGCCCCGGCGATCTCGATCGGCCTCTCCCCGAACACCTCCGCCATCCGCATCCCCACCGACAACGGCTGGAACACGTCCTCGATCCCCCAGAGGAACAGTGTCGGGATCTCCCAGCGCGCGTGCTCGACCATCGCGAACTCCGTGGCGGCCGGCTCGAACGCGCGCACGAAGTCGAGCATATCCAAC